>NZ_HF986793.1:0-98150 GCF_000431195.1 Prevotella sp. CAG:255
ATATTTTCTTTCCCCACTATTTATCGGGTGAGCCAAAAAAATGAATATGTTTTAATCATTGCCCAAAAACAATATGGCAAACAAAACGCTGTTGTAAAGATGGCAGGAATATATCCTTTCCACACAACGAACTGTATAAAATGTACTACAAGATGAATCGCAAATGCCGCCAGACAACAATACCATACAACAATCTTGCCGAAATAAAGACACATTAATGTACATAATGAAACAATAATAAATTCTTCAGCAGCAACAACTATAAACCTTCTGGTGGTCATTTGTTCCATCCACACAATAATATGTCCCAGATTTGAAAAACGCTCACGTAAAGCAGCCTGATTTTTATCCAACCATGAACGCACCATTATTATTTCCTCCAACTCATGCAGCAAAAAGAATAATGGCAATAACGATACTACAATAGAAACATCCATCTTATATTATTTTTCGCATCATAAAATTTGTCATAATCATACGATTGGCCTGAACACGCTGCTCACGCTCAACCTTATAACCATGGTGTTCAAAAAACGGACGGGCAGTAATACTCACCTCTGATGTCATTTCTTTTATTCCATGCTCCGATGCATAAGCTTCTATTTTCTGCAACAGAGCCGTTGCGATGCCCTGACGCTGGTAATCTTTATGAACAAACATTGAATGAAGATAGCCATCCCCTCTAAGGGCTGTAAAACCAAGCATCTGACCTTCAACATCAGTAGCAACAATAAAATACAAAGTAGAAAGCAACTGTTCCCAACGTCCGTCGCTTTCACAGCACGACGCCCAGTCTGCCACTTCTTCTGCCGTATAGTCACGACGATTAACAGTCATAACAGTATTACAAAAAAGTTTTTTAAGCTCCTGTATGTCTTTCATCGTAGCTGTACGAAATTTACATTCTATTTTCATTGCATTATCATTATTTTTCATTCCACAACTTAACACAAACAGATGTTTCTATTTTTTATTACAGAAATACATCTAAAAACAAAGGTATAAAACTTATTCGTTATTCCGGCATTAAAGGACAAAATCAACAAATATATTTTATTTAGTTATAGCATATTTTTTAATGACACAACAAGAACAAAAGAAAATTGTTGTTTACGGACAAATGTATTCACTGACAGATATCCCATACAGACATATTGGTCTTCCATAAGTTTTCATAACATCTGTAAACTGTTACATCGTCTCTTCCATCAAAAGTTTTCTCCATATCATTCATAACTTCAATGACTCTGACATCTGCATAAAGACAATAAATTTAGGACATATTGCAACATACATATTCCAAAATGCGCAATTGCAACTAAGTTGCATCCGTTTTACGTTATTTTTGCATAAATAATAAATATGACAAAACATTATTAATAAAGCTACATAAAATAAACATGAAGAAAAACATCTTAATTACATCTGTACTAAGCATGCTGGTCATGGTTTCATGTCAGCACAAACACACACACAGCGAAGAGGCAGACGCACACGAAGGTGAAGAAAAAGGCCACTCTACCGAAATTGTTATCAGTCCGGAGCAGGCTCACCAGGCAGGCATAGTTGCCGAGATTATCAAGCCGGGCAACTTCAGCGGAGTTATCCCGGCCGGAGGCAAGATTCTTGCAGCATCCGGCAATGAAGCCACAATAGTGGCAACCGTGCCAGGTATAGTAAGATTTCAACGCGGCATAACAGAAGGAACAGCCGTAAGCAAAGGAGGAACAGTGTTCACCATCTCAGCAGACAAACTTCAGGATAATCCGGCAAAACAGGCTGCAATCGCATATCAGACAGCAAAGAAGGAGTATGAACGCGCAGCAAAGTTAGTGAAAGACAATATCGTAACACAGAAAGAATTCAACAGCATAAGAGCCAACTACGAATCTGCAAAGATTGCCTACGAGGCATTCTCTGGAAGCAAAGGCGGAAGCGGAGTGGCCGTAACATCGCCAATAAGCGGATATGTAAAGACATGTCTTGTAAAAGAGGGCGACTATGTAAGCGTCGGACAGCCTATGATGAACGTCACCCAGACACGCAAGCTATATCTAAAAGCCAATGTCCCAGAGCGATATTACTCGATACTGGGTACAGTCAAGTCGGCTAAGTTTAAGACAGCATACAGCGACAGAATATACAACATAGGAGCAATGAACGGCCGTCTTGTTGCCACCGGCAAGTCAACAGGCGACGGATCACCCTATATTCCCGTAACATTCGAGTTCAACAATCAGGCCGACGTCATGCCGGGAGCATTCGTTGAGACTTATCTTTTGACGTCAGAACGCCCCGGAGTAATAAGTGTTCCAGTGTCTGCACTTACCGACGAGAACGGAGTAAACTTTGTTTATATACAGACAGACGCCACTTGCTATGAGCGCCGTGAGGTGGAAATAGGCGAAACCGACGGTGAGAGAGTTGAAATAAAAAGCGGCCTGAAAGGCGGCGAGAAAGTAGTTACCAAGGGCGCCACTCAAGTAAGACTGGCATCAGCCAGCACTAGTCTGCCCGCACATTCGCATCAACACTAAACCAAGGATAAGCAATGCTGAACAAAATAATAAAATTCTCACTGCAAAACCGCCTGCTTATACTTGTTGCAGCGGTACTGTTGATTATTGGAGGCATCTACACAACAGGGCAAACCGAGGTAGATGTATTCCCTGACCTTAACGCCCCTACTGTAGTTGTCATGACCGAAGCCAACGGCATGGCGGCAGAAGAGGTGGAACAACTTGTAACATTCCCTATCGAAACAGCTGTGAACGGAGCCACGCATGTACGCCGTGTGAGGTCTTCTTCAACGACGGGATTCTCTGTTGTATGGGTTGAGTTCGACTGGAGTACTGATATTTATCTGGCACGCCAGATTGTTTCAGAGAAGCTTGCTGCCGTAAACGAGACTCTACCCGACAACGTAGGGCAGCCAACCTTAGGTCCGCAATCGTCTATTTTAGGAGAGGTTCTCATCGTTGGCCTTACAGCAGACAGCACATCAATGACCGACTTGCGCACATTGGCAGACTGGACGGTGCGCCCCCGACTGATGTCTACGGGAGGTGTGTCGCAAGTAGCTGTATTAGGAGGCGACATAAAGGAATATCAGATTTTACTTCATCCCGGCAGAATGAACCATTACGGAGTGACACTGGCTGAAGTTATGGCCGCAACTGACCAGATGAACCGCAACACCAATGGAGGCGTGATATATGAATATGGTAACGAATATATCGTTCGTGGCGTTGTGTCGACAGAAGACGTAAAAGAAATGGGCAATACCGTCGTAAAGACAGTCAACGGCGATGCAATAACCCTTGCTGACGTGGCAGACGTACAGACCGGACCGCAGGTTCCGAAACTCGGAACAGCTTCTGAGAAAGGAAAACCAGCAGTATTACTCACCGTAACCAAGCAGCCCGACACCGGCACCATAGAACTTACGGAAAGACTTGAGGCTGCACTAAAAGACCTTAAAAAGAATATGCCGGCTGACGTACATGTATCTACCGACATATTCCGTCAGTCACGCTTCATCGAAAGCTCTATAAACAATGTTAAGCAGTCACTTTACGAAGGTGCTATATTTGTTGTTATAGTGCTGTTCCTCTTCCTTGCCAACGTCCGCACCACTGTCATTTCACTGATAACACTGCCGGTATCGTTGCTCATATCGCTCATTGTTCTTCATTATTTCCACATGAGCGTCAACACGATGAGTCTCGGCGGACTCGCAATAGCCATAGGTTCACTTGTCGACGATGCCATAGTGGACGTTGAAAATGTATGGAAACATCTGCGCGAAAACAGAGCATTGCCAAAGGAACAACGGCTTCCGGTGCTGAAAGTTGTATACAACGCATCACGCGAAGTGCGAATGCCTATCCTCAACTCAACAGCAATAATCATCGTAAGCTTTATCCCGCTGTTCTATCTAAGCGGAATGGAAGGACGCATGCTCATACCTCTCGGCGTGGCATTTATCGTGGCACTAGTGGCATCAACAATCGTTGCACTCACGCTCACGCCTGTACTGTGCAGCTATCTGCTAGGCCGCGACACCAAAGAGGGCATGCCAAAAGAAGCATTCGTAACAGTATGGCTCAAGAAGCACTATGAACACTGGCTCACATGGGCACTTGCCCACAAGCGTCCGGTAGTAGCCTCAACTGCAATACTTTTTGTTGCTGCTCTTGGATTGTTCTTTACTCTCGGCCATAGCTTCCTTCCGAAGTTCAACGAAGGCTCGCTTACAATAAACATCAGTTCTTTACCAGGAATATCACTCGAAGAGTCTGACAGAATAGGACGTCGTGCCGAAAATATCCTGCTGTCAATACCTGAGATACAGACTGTAGCAAGAAAAACAGGACGAGCAGAACTTGACGAGCATGCACTTGGCGTAAATGTGTCAGAAATCGAGGCACCATTTGAGCTGAAAGACCGCTCGCACGAAGAGATGCTCAACGACGTGAGAAAGAAACTTTCCGTAATAACAGGTGCCAATATCGAGATTGGCCAGCCTATCAGCCACCGTATTGACGCCATGCTCAGCGGTACACAGGCCAGCATTGCCATCAAGCTGTTCGGTGACGACCTTAACAAGATGTTTGAAATTGGCAACCAGATAAAAGATGCCATAGGTACTGTAGACGGCATTGCCGATCTCAACGTTGAACAGCAGATTGAGCGTCCGGAACTCGAAATAAAGCCTAAGCGCGACATGCTGAAACTCTACGGCATCTCAATCGCCGACTTTAACACATTTGTCCGTGTCAATATGGCAGGCGAGACAGTATCACAGGTATACGACAACGGCAGCAGCTTTAATCTTGTGGTACGTGCTGCCGAACACGACCGTTGCGACATGGAACGCATACGCGACCTGATGATAGACACGCCCGACGGCCGCAAGATTCCGTTGGCGAATGTTGCAGAAGTAAGATCTGCCATGGGGCCAAACACCATCAACCGCGAGAACGTAAAACGTAAAATTGTCATCTCTGCCAACGCGAGCGGACGCGACTTGCGCAGCGTAGTGAACGACATTCAGAAACGCATAAACTCAGAGATAAAGTTGCCGGAAGGCTATCATGTTGAATACGGAGGTCAGTTTGAGAGCGAGCAAAACGCAAGCCGTGTACTTCTGCTGGCATCATTGCTCAGCATCGTCGTAATATTCCTGCTGCTCTACATGCAGTTCAGAAACGCCCTCGAGAGCGGAGTAATCCTGCTCAACCTTCCTCTTGCGCTTATCGGAGGCGTATTCGCGCTGGTACTTACCACAGGAGAAGTCAGCATTCCTGCCATACTCACCACAGGAGAAGTCAGCATCCCTGCCATAATCGGCTTTATCTCGCTGTTTGGTATTGCCACGCGCAATGGTATGTTGCTCATCAACCGATACAACACCCTCCGCGAAGAGGAACATCTTCCGCTGAGAGAATGCATAATGAGAGGCTCACTCGACCGTCTTAATCCTATACTTATGACAGCATTATGCTCGGCTCTCGCCCTCATACCGCTGGCTCTGCGCGGAAGCCTGCCCGGTAATGAAATACAAAGCCCTATGGCGAAAGTCATACTTGGCGGACTTCTCACGTCTACTTTCCTCAACGCATTCATCATTCCTATTGTATATGAGTGGATGAACCGAAAGAATATTATCAAAACAGACAACCAAAATAAGGAACAATGAAAAAAATAATATTGGCCGCCATGGCCTTTGCCGCAGTTGTCAGCGCAAAAGCTCAAGACATAAACGCCGTACTGAAAAGCGTTGAGCAGAACAACATGGAACTGAAAGCGCTGCTCAAAGGCAATGAGGCTGCAGACATAGAGAACAAATCGCAAAACACACTCGAGGACCTCTCGATAGAATACAGCCCATTCTTTCAGAGCGAAACAAGCGGTATCGCAAGTTCAGAGCTAGTCATTACCCAGGGTTTCGACTTCCCTACCCTTTACGGAGCGCGCAAGAAAGCCGGACAACTGCAGCGTAATGTGCTCGACATGCAATATCAGACGGCACGGCGCGACATTCTGGTCAATGCCAAGAAGCTCTGCCTTGACATCATCAACTACAACAAACAGAAACAACTGCTGCAGGAAAGGCGCAAGAACGCCGATGAACTGTTGGCCATGTTCGAACTTAAATTCAAGAACGGTGACGCCACATCACTTGAACTTAACAAAATAAAGCTCGACAGGATGAACCTTGAGACAGAACTTGTTCAGGCTGACACCAAACATGCCAATGCCATGCAACAGTTGCAGGCTCTTAACGGAGGACAGCCAATAGAGGTAAACATGACAGAATATCCACAAGCCCCGGCTGACGACGAAGTTACGATGTATGAAAAAGCCGTTGCCACAGACTGGACTGTCCGCACAGCACAGGCTTCTGTGCTTGCCGCAGAACAGGATGTGAAGGTGAACAAACAGAGTTGGATTCCTAAGTTTGAGATAGGTTACCGCCGAAATACTGAGGGCGACAATGCAAGCAACGGTTTCCTGATTGGAGGTTCGATACCTTTGTTCTCAAGCAAGAACAAGGTAAAAATCGCAAAGGCAAGACAGACTGAAGCCGTAATGCAACATGCAAATGCACGTATTAACGCCGAGAACTCGGCACGCACTATGATAAACCAGATGAAGCAGCTGAAAGCTTCGGCCGATGCATACGACGTGCCTTTGATGCGACAGACACTGAAATTGCTGCGCACTGCGGTTGAAAACGGAGAAATTTCCGTAACAGAGTATTACGTGGAAGCCGACAACATCTACAAAAACATGATTACGTATATGGACATTGAGCGCCAATATCAGGACGCCTTGACTGAAATATACAAAAACGAACTGTAGAGCTAAGATGAAGAGAGCCTGACAAATAGGCCCCCAAAACGACAAAAGAAGCATTCGGGAAAAGGTGTCAACATCAGTCGCTGGTAAATGCTTAATGCCATACCATGATGTCTACCGCCTTTTTCCGAATGCTTCTTTTTATCTAAATACTCTATACATCTAATGCATTGTCCGGATTATATCGCCGGCCCAGTCTGCAAGCATCAGACTATACCCGTCAAAGCAATCACTGTTGCACCCGTCAGCCACAGAAGCAGCACAGAGCAAAATCTGCCTGTCTTCATCAGGAACAACATCTTTCAACCTGCTGAATGAAGCGACATAGTCGCCTGTATCATAATAATGTTTCATGCGAACTGTAAACCTGGCCGACTTAAAAAGTTCCGCAAGAACGCCCTTGTTCCGCGCATGAAGAAAATTGTGCAGACAAGCGTGATAAATATTACATGCCCCTATCTTTACTGCACGGCGTATATCTTCTTTGGTGAAAAAGACACCAAAGCTGTCAAGCGAACCAATGATAGGCTGCGTGTCAAGAAAGAGCTGAAGCAAATCAGACTTCTCCCATCCACGCAATTCCTCCGAACCGGCAACAAATCCACAAATCATGCTGCTGCGGTCCATCGTATCAAGCATATTGCGATAAGCAAATATGTCACGACGGCTCATGCCGTCAATGACAACAACAACATCTATATCACTGCCGGCAGTCTGCTCTCCACGCCCATAACTCCCCTGCAATCCGAAGAAGCGCAGACGCCTGCCGAAGAGTGAAACAAGCTTACCTCTGAAACACTCCAGCCATACATTAATATCAAAATCCTGCGACATTTTCTTTATTACTTGTATTTTTCCACTCGCTTAACGTCATAAGCATAAAATGTTCTGTACGTATATCGCCCAATGGTGAAATCTTTCCGCATTCTGTATGATGAAAAGTAAACCCACACTTCTCCATAACACGACGCGACTTCACATTTCCATCGTAATATCCACACCAAACCCGCTTTACGCCTAAGTCATCAAAACTATGGCAAAGCAGACGTTTAACAGCCTCAGGTATCAGGCCCTGCCCCCAATATGGGACACCAATCCAATAGCCTATTTCGGCATCATCCTCATTCATATCCACACTATGTACTCCATTGCCAAACATTATGCCGACACTTCCAACTGGCTCCGCCGTAGCTTTCAATACAACAGCATACGTTTCTGGAGCAGAAAGAACATTGCGTATAATATCACAACTGTTTTCTACAGACGTATGAGGCGGCCACCCTGCAATAGGCCCAACCATCGGACTGCTCGCATATTTGTAAAGTGCCTCGTCATCATCCACATTCCAAGGACGGAGAATCAGACGTTCGGTCTCAAAACACTTATCAATCATATAATACTAAATCATTTATGCAAAATGTAAATACTCTATTCACCAAACACAATTGACTAGAAATCTCCAATGCTGTATTTCAAGCCAGGCACATATTGTATACTTCCAATCAATAGATTTTAATGTATCTTCAGTTATTAATAAACACCATATTGTTGGATACGTCTTATTTTATATGCAAATAACGGAGCAAAAAATGTTGTCAGAACCACCAACAGCCACAGATTGCCAGTCATAGGATTGTATGCAACAAGCATATCGCTGAACGAAAGACCTGCAGACATGCTGAAGACAACTTCAAATACTACAGTCAGAATCATCCATAATCCACCTATTATCAAACATCCTTTTCTGCTTAATTTTACCACACGCGGCAACAGAAAACATGATATGAGCAATATAAACAGACTCAGCAATACACCGCTTAACGCCATTGCACAAGCATTGCCCATATATTCAGAAAGTACGTGTTGACGAAACCCGCCATTGAGAATGGCTGCCGGAATAAAGCACAACCAGACAAACAACGATTTTAATACATTAATCATCACACGCTATACGCAAAATATTCAATAAAAAACTACTTTAAATGTTTCAACAAACAGCAACAAATACTGCCATGCACAAACAAACTGACAAGCCCCCACTTAGAAAACGTCCTGTTCACTTGCAAACATACGACAAATCACCGAGGCATCATTCTAATGACATTCGATCATCAGGCAGCAAAAATACAAAGAAAACGAACACCACACAATGAATAGATAAAATATTTTTCTTTGAGAATTACATTGACAAACTCATTCAAAAAGCCATATCTATGCAAACATTATAAAATGCCTGCAAAAAAGACAAGACATAAAAGCTGAAACCATATGCAATTTCAGCAATTGCTAAAGATGCCAAAACTCTAAAGGCTTATCTCGAAATGCTGATAGTCCTTTGAACGGCGCCATGCCCCACCCCATGTAAACCCAGCCTCAATAAACAGCTTATATGCCAGATCATTGCGGTCAATCTTATAAGGAATATCCTTACGCTTATCTCGGTTGAAGGCATAAGGGCGCCCTTCTTTCGGCTCAATAGTCCATGTGCCGTTGCTGTTCTTGCGGACATAAGGATTATAAAGCGCATTAATGTCTATTGCCAGTCCCTGACCATGCTTTGAAACTCGTGTCTTTGATCCTGTCATAAATCTGAAATTAAAGCACGAAGTGTTGTTGGCACGCATCGAGGCCTGATCGTCTGCGTCATAATCGTCGATGAGCACCATACGTTCAATACGGTAACCTGAATCATAAAGTTTTCTGAAAAGTCTCAACACCTTACCGGCTATAGCCCTGTTTACAACCATCTCGCCAAGCTGTGTCTGCCCCTTGGCATTACGGTGCAGCATCTTCAGATAGCAAAGCTGGCTGCGCTTCATCGTGCAGTTGCGTTTCCACGACTTGAGCCACATGCGTTTGAACACCTTGTCACTAATATCTTCGCTTACAAAGCATCGGGATATGCCTACCGACTTGACATCTGAATCAGACACGACCGTGCCTGCACGCCATGACGACAGCCACAAAGGATCTGATGATGCAGCCTCTGCACTTACTGATGACAAACACGCTAGAAACGATACTACAAAAAACAATATCTTATTGACACTTTGCTTAAACATATTCTACTGATTAATCTGTAATTTTTTACTTAGCCACAGCATGACGGAATGTCCATACGGCACAATCCGCCCAATATATTTTGTAGCACTTAAAAGCACATCGCGGCATTATGTCAGAATATTGGCACAAGCCGAATAAGCCCAACAATATCTTTTATGGCCAGAACACACGTATAATTTCATCACCAAAAATCGTGCCATCGGCATAAACATGAAACATCATATTTTGACAAAAATACAGAAGCCGCCGTATATGCCTCAAGGAGTTATAAGGATTATGACAAACTGCTGTTTTTTATATTGGCAAATTGCTGTCGATATTTTTACAGACTCTGCTGGCAATGCCCATAAAGGCATACAGCAAGATGTCTACTGGAAACAATAAACAGACGGAATAAATGAATATACAAATTATACATGTCTCAATACGGATTAAAGACATATTAAACTCATTAACAATGCTAATTACATAAGACGGAAAGAAGTAAAAGAATTTTACTTGCATAACATTGATAATATTTCATATAAAGAGAGAAAAACTCAATAGAAAGCAACTACTGACAAAATGAAGAAAACGGTAAAAAATCAGGACATGAGTTTTCTTTAATCTAGAAATCATAATGTTAATATACATTTATTTTCTATCTACATAGAGGTTAAACATTAAGATATATTTACATTTAGCATACACAAAAGTCAATAAAGAGGCACATTTTTAATTAAAACTCATGCATATTCAAGACATAAAAGCATGAGTTTGCCTTGCTAAATGAGCCGTTTCTGACCGCCAAACGGCATAGTAATATTTTTTAACTCTTCTTGTCTTTACCAAGAAACAATGTAAGTCATTGTATATCAGCATATTGTCAAATATATACTATTTTTGATATTTTTCGCTCAAAATCATTGTTTTGCAGAGAGCATGGCCACTCTGAGAGCGTTAAAAATAAAAAGTTTTCTGTCTGAATAGAGAATTATATTTACAAAACAGCGACAACGTAACAATGAAATTTCCATACAAAAAGAACGACAATAGACGAGACAATATAAAAAAAACAGAAACAACTCAAACAGCAAACATCATAATTAAACAGAAAGAACCATTATACCAAAACAAAGATAAAGAAACGCCACGAGCATCATATCCCACAAAAGGAGGCACAGCAGAAAGAAAAAAGCAAAACAACCCTAAGACATAACAGAAGAAAGAAAACAAAAAAGCCGGCTCAAATGATGAGCCGGCCCTATTCTAAAATCTCTTTTTAAGAAAATTAAGCCTCAGCAGGTGCCTCTTCAGCAGAAGCCTCTGCATTTGCAGCAGCCTCGGCCTCAGCCTTAGCAGCAGCTGCAGCAGCCTTCTTCTCAGCTACCTTCTTAGCTATCTCCTCATTTACTTTCTTCTCAGCGTCAAGAGCTTTAGCAGCAGCGTCTTTCTTGCTCTTAGCCTCGTTTTCACGAATCTGGTCAAGACCCTTAACCTTGTTAGCTTTCCAAGCGTCAAACTTGCTCTGAGCTGCAGCCTCGTCGAAAGCGCCTTTCTTTACTCCACCGCGAAGATGCTTCATCATATAAACACCCTCACCTTTAAGGATATTGCGTACTGTGTCTGTTGGCTGAGCGCCTGTCTCAACCCAATAGAGAGCACGGTCGAAATTCAAATCTACCGTAGCAGGATTGGTGTTAGGATTGTATGTACCAATCTTCTCTGTAAACTTACCATCACGTGGTGCTCTTACATCTGCGATGACAATGCTGTAGAAGGCATAACCTTTACGGCCACCTCGCTGTAATCTGATTTTTGTTGCCATTTTTTATTTGTAATTAGGTTTGAATTTATGCTATCAACTCGTAATAGCGGCGCAAAGGTAATGCTTTTAGCTGATATAAGTGTTATTTTGCCTCGTATTAACTAAACATTTAACTATTTTTATTCAATATCCATGCCGGCATCACCTCTTAGAGCTGAAATTTACTGCTTAACCAGCTTCAGTCCGCACTCAAGACCATCCATTCCGCCTATAAGCGAAGCAGCTGTTTTAAGTGTTGAATTCTGTGACACAGAACCAAGTACGTTTACATACTCAAGAAGCTTTGACGCATTCATAACGATAAGAAGATTGTCGCCGTCAAGCTGTGTTGTTCCTACTATCTGTGAAATCTTGCCGCCGTACTTCAGCACAATGTTCTTATCCTCAATGGTGTATGTACCGGTAACTTTCTTTCCCATAAGCGTCTGGGTGAAGTTTCCCGACTTGTCAAAAGTCATGGTCACGCTGCCTTTCTTGAAGCCATAGCCTTCCAGCTTGCTCTTCAGCTGAGTTTCTACCGCTGAAGAAGCCACCTTTCCGCCTATGTTCTTCAGCATGTCATCGCTCGACAGCACAACTGCCGGCTCTTCATAAACCCATGTGCCTATGATTTTATCCTCTGTAGCCACCTTGTTTGATGAGAAAATACTCGTAAGCGACGATAACAAGCCGCCAACGCCTGAATTGTCTGAAGATGTTGTCTCAGTGGTTGTCTTTTCTGATGAGCCACCAGACACTACATTTTTCAGGATATTACCCAAACTGATCTGAGCGTCGGCCTGAACCGTGAAAAACAATGCGGTGCATAACAATGCACCCTTAATAAACAACTTTTTCATTTCAATCCAATTTAATCATTTAAGTATATATGCCCCACTTGGGCTGTTTCTTTTCAATACATCTACCTTTAGCTGTGCCAAATCAGGATTACCTGAGCCTGCCAATCCCATTTCAACGGTCTTGCGGGCTAGTTCCGGATGATTGTTCTCCTCGCTTAAATGGCACAGCCACACATGATTGAGCCTGCCCGTGGCATTGGCAGCAAGACTTTGCGCACACAGTCTGTTTGACAGATGGCCGTTGCCGCCGGCAACTCTCTTCTTAAGGTATTCGGGATATGGGCCAGTCCGCAACATTTCTTCGTCATGATTAGCCTCAATGACCAAATAGTCGGCGTCATTAATAACCTTTGTCATTTCGTCGGTAACATGCCCGACATCTGTCATCAGGCAGAAATTGGTATTCTCGTACTTAATTTTAAAGCCTATATTGTCGCGACTGTCATGAGGCACATGAAATGCCGACACCGTGAAATCGTCCAGAACGATGTCCTTACCTTTCTCTATTATACGGACGTTTGCCGCATCTATCTTTTTCCTTACACAATAGTTACTTCTTATACCCTCATGAACTTCTTTCGTGGCATACACAGGCACACCAAGACTGTTGCTGAAACTTCCTACAGACTTAACATGGTCTGCATGGTCATGAGTTATCAGCACATACCTTACGTTTTTTACACTAAGGCCATAATCATGAAAATATTTTTTTAGCTTTCTTATTCCTATACCGATATCAATAAGTATGCCGTATGTCTCGGTATATATATAATAGCAGTTTCCACAACTTCCACTACCGAAAGATATAAAATTAAGCATCTTGATATTTTTTGTCTGCAAATTTATAAAGAATTGACCATGGTACAAAAAAAAATGGTATCTTTGTAGAAAATTAATCAATATGAAAATATCTTTCCTGACTATCATTTGTCTATTAATTTTCGGTTCCTGTACAAAACATTATCAGTCGGAAGACGAGGAAAATATAATATCAGTGACTGACCAGTTTGCCTCAAATTATTTTAACCTTAAACTGAAAGAAGCCATACCCTTATGCACTCCGGAATCAGAAAAATGGATAAGGTTCATGGCAAGCAATATATTTCAGGAAGATATCGATGTGATTAACAATAACACTGAAAGCACCACGCATGAAACCGACGAGGTAAACTATGTGAACGACACACTGGCAACAGTGAAATGCGACGCATATAATGTCTTTAAGATAGACACTATAGGACGTCCCGGAAGAATATCAGAACACGAAGTATATAACATCAACGTGGTAAAAAGAGACGGCAGGTGGCTGATTAAAATGGAAGGCCCACTGCAAAGTGAAAAGCAAAATCGCGACTAAAATCAGGATGGAAGATGGCGTAATGTTCCTGCTGTGTGTCATAAGCCGGATTTATGGCCTTCATACCCATATCAAAACGAAGAATAAAGAAATCGAAATTGAGTCTTAAGCCCACTCCGTAAGCAACGGCTATCTGCTTATAGAAATCTTTAATGTCAAACTGTCCTCCGGGCTGTTCCTCGTAATACCTCAATGTCCATATATTACCGGCATCAACAAAAACAGCTCCATAAATCTTCCAGAACAGGAAAGAACGGAACTCAAGATTAATATCCAGCTTTATATCACCCGTCTGATTTATGAAGTCGATAGAGCCGTTTGTCCCCTTAAACTTTCCCGGTCCAAGTCCACGGACGCTCCATCCTCTCACAGAGTTGGCACCTCCTGAGAAATATCTCTTTTCAAAAGGCAATACACGGCTGTTGCCATAAGGATAGGCAATGCCAAAACCAACATGAAAGGCAAGATTGTTACGTGAATCAAAACGGAACATGCGGGTATAGTCGAAATCTCCTTTCACATACTGAGCGAAAGCAATATTAAATAAGGTGTATTGATTGTCGCTGTTTACACTGCTGCCAATCAGACGTGAAACACCGTTAAGAAGATTTCCTGCTGTCTCAATATTAAACTTATAGGCTTCGTCGCCATTATTGTACGACATGCCAAAGCCTAGCTTCATTATGAACAGGTCTTCGTAATTATACCTCAAAATAGAATTTCTGCTGTCCACATCGTCAAGATATTCTTCTTTAAATGTTTTCGAAATCCATGGCATATAAATATAGTTCAGGTCTATAAGATCTACATTATATCTACGCCTGCGCTTAACGTCATCCCAACGATATCTCACACCGGCAGAAAAAACACGGCGATGAAATTCAGGACGGTTCTGCATATTATAACTGGCCGTCAACTCAGTTACGGCAGCCGACTGTCTCTTAAAATTCTTTGAAAGGAACGGAACCAACAGACGCGGAAAGACAAGTTTCGTCTCCAGACTATATTCTTCATAGTCCTGATTCTGATAACCCTCAAGACCTGTAATGGCCTCAAAAGCCCCGCGCAATTTTACACTAAACGTTTCAGCACCTTTGAAAAGGTTCTTATTCTCATAAGTAAGCGATGCTGCAGCTCCAAAGTCTCCGGCAGTGTTTGTTCCTTCAGGCTGAAAGATTACACTGTTTATCTTATTTGTGCTGATACCGATATCACAGTTAAGCTTATCACTGTCAGGAAGTTCGTTGAATCGTATATTTGTATATTTTACAATCTGGAGACGGCTGAATCTGTTATATGTTTTCTGAAGTGCTTCCGAAT
Source organism: Prevotella sp. CAG:255 (assembly GCF_000431195.1). Lineage (NCBI taxonomy): Bacteria > Pseudomonadati > Bacteroidota > Bacteroidia > Bacteroidales > Prevotellaceae > Prevotella > Prevotella sp. CAG:255. The sequence goes on from NZ_HF986793.1 coordinate 15,251, forward strand.
TAAAATATTCTCCCGGTTCTATAAGAGTATTCTCTTCAAGCACTGACTGGCGCAGAGGCACATAATTACGTTCGTCATTGCTGTAATATGTAACATCATTTATTTTATAACGTGTGTGTGCCTCTTCAGGACTTTTGCTGTTGGCGGTATATTTATGCAAATGCAACGTAAGGTCAACATCGGTGCTTCCCCGCACCGAATCGGCTGAATATGTAATAAAATCCTTATGAAACTTATAATATCCGTTGTTATTTAAATATTTTGTCAGTGCCTTTCGCTCATTGTCAAGTTCGTTTGTCAGGAAAGGCATACCTACACGTAATCCAGGCTTAAAGCCTCCCTCTTCACCCGTATTCAAGAATTCCGCAATTTTATCATCTTGAATATCATAACTGACAGAACTTATGTGATACAAAGGACCCGGATGAAGGTTATACACAACAAAAACTTTCTTTTTCTTTTTAAAGTCGAGGTTATAATCTACGGTAGCCCTAAGGTATCCAAGACCATGCAGCACATTTTCTAAATCAGAGCATGTCATGGCTGTCTGAAGAGAGTCAAACAGAACAGGGTCTTCTCCTAAATCACGAAGTTTTTTGTTTATCCATTTAGTGGAATCCTTGCCGGACAACGCATAAGTGCCGAGAGGTATCTTAAACAGGGAGAACCACTTTGAATTGCCTTTCTGCCTTATATATGCCTTAAGTCTGTCAGGATTGACGTCCTTAACATCAGACTTTATCTCTGCATCATCCAAAAGGAACTTTCCTTCCGGTATGAACTTCGATGCAGAACACCCTGACAGCACCAGCACGACAATCAAGAGCGAAACAAATAAAGAAATATATTTAGATACCTGTTTTATCATTTAATGCAAATTTCAAGTTGCAAAAATAATAAAATTTTAGTACTTTTGCCAACGTTATTACAATGAAATTGGTATAACGGCAATAAGTTTAGGCCAACCGGTCTGAAAAGATTTGCGTAAAAGATTATTTATATTTAATATAATGTCAGACACAAACACCATATAACAATAAATCCGTCAACACCATGATTTCAAAAAATCTCATTAAATATATACGTTCACTCGAACTTAAGAAAAACAGACAGAAAGAAGGTGTCTTTGTGGCAGAAGGCCCTAAAGTTGTAGGAGACTTATCGGAGATATATAATCCGGAACATCTTATTGCTACAGAAGAATGGTATAAAGCTAACAACAAAAGCGCAAGGCCACAAGACGTGACGGTGACAGACGATGAGCTAAAGAAAATAAGCTTCTTACAGCATCCACAGCAAGTGATGGGAATATTCAAGATACCTACCCATACTCTGGACATCAGTATATGTGAACGCGAACTCTGCCTTGCACTTGACAGAGTGCAAGATCCGGGCAACCTCGGAACTATCATAAGAATAGCCGACTGGTTTGGCATTTCAACAATATTTTGCAGCAACGACACTGCCGACGCTTATAATCCTAAAGTAGTACAGGCAACAATGGGAAGTATCGCTCATGTAAACATAATCTATACAGACCTGAACGAAATTATAGAAAATAAACCGGCTAATGCATTGGTATACGGAACAGCATTAAACGGGACCGACATATACGCACAGGAGCTGACTCCAACAGGAATTATAATCATGGGAAATGAGGGCAACGGAATATCCCAACAGATATTGTCAAAGGTTGACAGATCGCTATTCATACCTTGTTACCAAAAGAACAAGAAAGCTGATAGCCTGAATGTCGCAATGGCAACAGCGCTCACATGTGCAGAATTCAAGAGACAGACAAGAAATAGCGACAGCAATAAACAGCAAAAAGCCGAATAGACGGCAAAGTGTCATCATTTCAGAAGCTAAAGTGCAATTCCGACACATTGGCAATGTCAAAATGTAGCAATAACATTAAATCATACAAAAAATTAAAAAGCTATAAATTATTGTTTCATTAAATAATTATATGTATATTTGCACATCTTATAAAACCTATAAAATATGAAAATTTCACGTATAGAGCATTTAGGAATAGCCGTACAAAGCATTGAAGAGGCTTTACCTTATTTTGAAAATGTATTAGGACTGAAATGTTATGCAGTCGAAGAAGTTGCAGACCAGAAGGTTAAAACAGCTTTCTTGAAATGCGGAGAAGTAAAACTCGAGCTTCTCGAGCCAACATCACCCGACAGTACAATACAGAAATGGCTCGACAAAGGCAATCACGGAGTACATCATGTAGCATTCTGCATTGAAGACGGTGTAAGCAATGCTTTGGCTGAATGCGAAAGCAAAGGCGTACGTCTCATTGACAAGGCTCCAAGACCAGGTGCAGAAAAACTGAACATCGCGTTCCTGCATCCGAAATCAACATGCGGAATACTTACAGAACTCTGTGAGAAATAATAATTCTTTTATTAAAAATTAAAGAGGGACGACAGGGAATTAAAGACAATGTGAATTTCAATTAATATTGAATTTTGCCTTTAATTCCTTGTGCTATTATAGCACCGCTTTAAATCTTAATATGAATAAAAACGCTAAAAACATAAAAAATACATTCAGAAATCATGAGTAAACAAGTAGAAAAAATCAAGGAGCTTATCGCTAAACGCGAGCAGGCTCGTCTCGGTGGCGGCGAAAAAGCTATTGAGAAACAGCATGCACGTGGAAAATACACAGCCCGCGAACGTATAGATATGTTGCTTGATGAAGGCAGTTTTGAAGAAGTTGACATGTTCAAGCTTCACCGTTGCACAAACTTCGGCATGGAAAAGAAACAGTATCTTGGAGATGGCGTTGTTGCCGGAAGCGGAACAATTGACGGCAGACTGGTATATATTTTTGCACAGGATTTCACCGTAAACGGCGGTTCACTCTCTGAGACCATGGCCCAGAAGATATGCAAAGTTATGGACATGGCAATGAAGATGGGCGCTCCTGTAATTGGTATTAACGACTCTGGCGGTGCACGTATTCAGGAAGGTATCTGCGCACTTGCCGGTTACGCTGAAATATTTGAAAGAAACATTCTTGCATCAGGTGTTATACCTCAGATTAGCGGTATCTTCGGACCGTGTGCCGGAGGTGCAGTTTATTCACCGGCATTGACAGACTTCACTCTGATGATGGAAAATACATCATACATGTTCTTGACAGGTCCTAAAGTTGTTAAGACTGTAACAGGTGAAGACATCGACCAGGAGCACCTCGGAGGCGCAAGTGTACACTCTACAAAGAGCGGTGTTACACACTTCACAGCTTCTACAGAGGAAGAGGCAATGGAAATGATCAAGACATTGCTGAGCTATATTCCGTCTAACAACATGGAAGAAGCTCCCCGCAAGGAATGCAACGACCCAATCAACAGAATGGAAGATTCTCTGAATGAGATCATTCCTGAAGATCCGAACATGGCATACGACATGTATAAGGTTATTTCAGCAATTACCGACGACAACGAATTCTTTGAGGTTCAGCCTAAATTCGCAAAGAACATCATCGTTGGTTTCGCTCGCTTCAATGGTCAGAGCGTAGGTATCGTTGCTAACCAGCCTTCATGCTACGCAGGTGTACTCGACGTTAACGCCAGCCGCAAAGGTGCACGTTTCGTTCGTTTCTGCGACGCATTCAACATTCCTATCGTAAGCCTTGTTGACGTTCCTGGATTCCTCCCGGGTACAGGTCAGGAGTACAATGCAGTTATCCTCCACGGAGCACAGCTGCTTTATGCTTACGGCGAAGCCACTGTTCCAAAGGTAACAGTTACTTTGCGTAAGAGCTATGGCGGAAGCCACATCGTTATGGGCTGCAAGCAGTTGCGTACAGACATCAACTATGCATGGCCATCTGCAGAAATCGCAGTTATGGGTGCAAGCGGTGCCGTTGCAGTTCTTTGCGCTAAAGAAGCAAAAGAGCACGAAGATCCGAAGGCATTCCTGGCAGAAAAAGAAGAGGAATACACAGAGATGTTCGCTAACCCATATCAGGCAGCTAAATATGGCTACATTGATGATGTTATAGAACCGCGCAACACTCGTTTCCGCATCTGTCGCGCCCTTGCTCAGCTTGCTACAAAGAGAGATGGTCTTCCTGCTAAGAAGCACGGAAACATTCCTATGTAATTGTTTCAAAACTTAAATGTCAGTGACAATGAAGAATAACGAAGTATATGCCGCCATAGCACTAGCCTTGCACGAATACAACGGAAATAACGTGCACGACAAAGAAGCTGGTGTCATTACAATAAAGAGCAAGCACTCCGAATGGGAGTCTCATATACTCACAATGACGCAACATCCTTAAGAACAAAACAATATGAAAGAATATAAATATACAATCAACGGCAACAAATATGAAGTTGCAATAAACAGTATAAACGACAATATTGCCAACGTTGTTGTCAACGGTGAAGAGTACGAGGTTCAGATGGAGAAGGAACCGGAACCCGTAAAGAAGAAAGTTGTTGTTCGCCCTGTAGCACAGCCCGAGGCAGAAACAGCTTCTGCTCCAACATCAACCAACAAAGTAGACCTGAACAATGCTGTAAAGTCACCGTTACCAGGTGTAATAACAGAAATAAAGGTGAAAGTTGGCGACGAAGTAAAAGCCGGAGACACCGTTGTTGTTCTTGAAGCTATGAAGATGGCTAACAATCTTGACGCAGAAAAGAGCGGCAAGGTTACAGCTGTCCTTGTAAAAGAGGGTGAAAGCGTTATGGAAGACACCCCGCTTGTAGTTATTGAATAATCAGTCTTAAACTACCAAGGCCTTCGGGCTTTGGTAGAAAAATTAAAGCGGAAACAATGAAAAAGATAATTCATGTTTCCGCTTTTATTGTATCTTAGTCTTAAACAAAAAATCTGTCTACTGATTTATCACACTTACTTGACCAGTCTGTTGTTCTCAGGAAAGACCACCGTTGGCTTAAAATGCTTAGCCTCTTCAAAATCCATCAATGCATAAGCAATGATTATAACGGTATCACCTACCTGGCATTTTCTTGCAGCCGCACCATTGAGACAGATACAACCGCTGCCACGTTCACCTTTTATTATATATGTCTCGAGGCGCTCACCATTATTATTATTAACAATCTGAACCTTCTCACCTGCAATAAGATTAGCTGCATCCATAAGATCCTCATCAATGGTTATGCTGCCCATATAATTAAGGTTGGCCTCAGTAACCTGAACACAATGCAACTTACTCTTTAAAACTTCTATCATCATAATTTTATATATCGTTATAATGTTCAAGCACGAAAGTATCCTACAACTTCGGCTCCTTAAATTTAATATGGTCAATAAGACGCACAGGACGTGAGCCGCAGTAAACAGTTATACAACCTACGACATAGTCAGAGTCAGACCATTCGTTTACAGGCAAAAGAGTATCACCGTCTACAATCTCGAAATACTCAACGTCAAGTCCGTCGACAGCATTTATTGCACCAACAACAAAATCGTGAGTTTCTTTTACACTGTGATTTGCGCTATATTCAACACCTTCGCTCAGCGCCTTGAATATAACAGGAGCAATTGCACGTTCATCTTTTGACAGGAGCGCATTGCGTGAAGAACGAGCCAGTCCGTCTGCATCGCGGACTATAGGACATTCAACAATGTTCACCTTCAAAGACAAAGCCTTAACCATAGCTTTAATTACAGCTATCTGCTGCCAGTCTTTCTCTCCGAAATAAGCTCTGTCCGGATTTACGATATAGAATAATCTGCTTACAACCTGACATACGCCATTAAAATGTCCTGGGCGATGTGCGCCCTCCATTACGGTAGAAACCGGAGGATATTCAAAGTGACGTGTATCAGGAACAGGATACATCTCCTCTACAGAAGGCACAAACACATAATCGGCATGAACCTTCTCCAACAGTTTACAGTCGTCCTCAACAGTCCGAGGATATGATTTTAAATCTTTAGGGTCATTAAACTGTGTTGGATTAACGAAAACAGAAACTACCGTAATATCATTATCCTCTACACTTTTCTTAACCAAAGACGCATGTCCCTCATGCAGGGCGCCCATCGTGGGCACCAGTCCCACAGTTTTCCCGGCTTTACGGTCGGCAAACAAAGCGTTTTGAAGTTCTACTATTTTATGAAATACAATCATTGTATAAATGTTTAACACCTCGAAATTGAGGTGCAAAATAACAACAAATTTCTTAAATAAAAAAGAATAATTAAAAAAATATGCCAATAAGAGTAGGCATTTCTCTAAGTTTATAAAAAAAGTTACCCGTATACGAAGTTTTTTTTGTACCTTTGCAAGGATAAAAATTAACATCATGAAGGCAAAAAAGGTATTATTTATAAATCAAGAGATTACTCCTTATGTTCCTGAAAGCGAAATGTCAAATTTAGGCCGTCAGATACCTCAGATCATACAAGAGAAAGGATATGAGATACGGACGTTCATGCCTAAATGGGGAAATATCAACGAAAGAAGAGGACAGCTTCACGAGGTAATCCGTCTGTCAAGAATGATGTTGATTATCGACGAGACAGACCATCCGCTTATTATCAAGGTTGCCTCAATACCTGCAACAAGAATCCAAGTTTATTTTATCGACAACGAGGATTACTTTACAAAGAGGCTTATGGCAAAAGACGAGAACGGAGTTGAATACGACGACAACGGCGAGCGTGCAATATTCTTTGCACGTGGCGTGCTTGAAACCGTAAAGAAGCTGCGCTGGACACCCGACGTAATACATTGTCAAGGCTGGATGTGCTCAGCAATTCCGCTTTATGTAAAAACAGCATACAGGGAGGAACCGTCGTTTGCTAACACAAAAGTTGTTACATCCCTTTTCTCTGAAGAGCTGAAAGGCGGACTCGGCGAAAAATTCAAAGACAGCATTGCCTTCCGCGACGTGAAGTCTGACATTCTGGATAACTACAATAAAGACTTCAGTTTCATGGATTTAGAGAAACTTGCGATTGACTATTCAGACGGAATAGTCAAAGCCGGTGCTGACGTAAATCCTGAAATAATAAAATATGCAACTGAAAAGGGTCTGCCAGTAATCAGCCATCCGGAAAAAGAGGAAGACATCTGCCAGACATATCAAGAATTTTACGATAAAATATTCGACAGCATTTCAGAATAACATACTATTGTTTCATTAGATTAAACTTTCAATGAAAACTATTATCTATACTGTCATTGCAATAATATCCTGCATAACGATTGCATCATGCGATGACACTACCGATTCTATCGGCAACTCTTTAACAGACAATATGGATATGTTGAAAGTAACAACTGACACTTTCAACGTTGCAACAAGGTCTATTGTAGCAGACTCAGTCTTGTCACGAAGCACAACTGGATATCTAGGTAAAATACGTGATATAGAGACAGGAAATTATATCACCGGTGACTTTATGGCACAGTTCAGCACACTGGAAAACTACAAGCTTCCAGAGAAAGACAGCATTATAAGTCTGCAGGACGGAGAAGTCATAGCCGATTCATGTAGCATAAGACTCTTCTATAACGACTATTACGGCGACTCATTGGCAACAATGAATATTACTGCTTACGAGATGAACGAGCCGATGAAAGAGGGTGTGAAATATTATTCAAACTTCGACCCTATCGCGGAAGGACTTATCCGCAACGACGGCATGAAGGTAAACAAGACGTACACTCTGACCGACCTGAGCATAAGCGACGAAGACAGAGCTGACGAAAGCAGCTATACACCTAATATAAAAATAAACCTGAACAAGCCTTACACAGACAAGAATGGTGTAACCTATAATAATTATGGTACATATATTATGCGTATGTATTATGAGGATCCCGACAGGTTTAAAAATTCATATAACTTCATTCATGAGGTATGCCCAGGCTTCTATTTCAAGACCAACGACGGCATCGGCTCAATGGCTTACATAACAGTCAGTCAGCTGAACATCTATTTCAGATACCTCAACGACTCTACATACGTAGGTACAACTTCGTTCTCTGCAACCGAGGAGGTTCTTCAGACAACAAATATATCAAATGACAAGCAGAACATTGCTGACCTTGCAAACGACAACACTTGTACATATCTGAAAACTCCGGCAGGAATATTCACAGAAATCACATTGCCTGTGGACGAAATAACAGAAAACCACAGCAATGACACAATAAATACGGCAAAGATATCGCTTACACGAATCAACAACAATACTCACGACGAGTATTCTCTCAGCGCGCCTTCCACACTGCTGATGATACCGAAGGACAGCCTGTATACGTTCTTTGAGAACGGCGATAATGTTGATTATAAGAAATCATTCATTGCGACATACAGCTCGTCGACAAACCAGTATACATTTAATAATATATCAGGCATGATAACATATATGGCTGACATAAAGAAAAAAGGACTGGCTGAGAATTCAAACTGGCTGAACGAACATCCCGACTGGAACAGAGTTGTGGTAATACCTGTATCGGTAACGACAAACTCGTCGAGCCAAATTGTAAAGATTGTGCATGACATGAGTCTGACAAGCACAAAACTTGTTGGCGGCAGTGAGAACCCATACGAGCCGATAAAGATAAATGTTATTTACAGTAAATTTAATCACGAGTAATGGCCGACAATTATCTGGAAAAGCATCAGCTTGAATATGAGAAGAGAAAAGCTGAATGGCTAAGAAAAAAGAAACATCTGCCTAAGATAAAGAAAACATCTGTAAACAATTCATATTAAATAAGTATAACCGGACTGCTCTAATTAAAGAACAGTCCGGTTATTGTTTTATATGACATACAATAAACAAGCAACCTTAACCATAACATTACAATATTACAGCGTGCAAGAAGCAGATGACATTTTGGCTGTAAAATTCAAATATATAATAACATAATGTAAAATCAGGATTGTCCATAAAAATCACCAAACTAGAAACAGAAAGCTGAAAACTTGATAAAACAAGCCCTATTTCTGCCGAAATAAGTAAAAATAAGACCATCAAACAGCCAAGTCTGTGAGTATTCAGACCAAATACAGTATGTTATCCATCACAAATAAGTAAGTTTCATCATGCAAACAAGTATATTTGAAATCACAAAAAGCCGTCTTTTAGACTGTAAAAGGGTATGTTTTGCAATATAGAACTACAGTCATTAATGCACACTCTCGTCCATCTTCATACAAAATATTAGCAGTCAACGACTTACATATGCACAGCATTTTATTGCAAAAATACCTGTCAGAAGCCGGAATAAATTATTCGCTCAAGAAATGGTCTGTTATTAAAACACAGAAAGACACAGAATTATCGATTTTCAGAACATTCTGTCAAAACGCATATTCACAGAAATGCATTCTCAGAAAAGTATATAAAATAAAAGAGGTATCAGACAAATTAATCTATTGTCTGATACCTCTATATGAAACAAATTGCTTATCCAATTACTTTAAAACGTGCAAATTTTAGCAGCAGTTGCTTTATGCCGGCATTCTTAAACTGCACAGTAGCTTTTGTATTTTCACCCACACCTTCAAGTCTTATAACAGTTCCAATACCAAATCGCTCATGCTCAATCACACTGTTCTCCTTCACCTGGCTTGAATTTGCCATCGACTTTTTAGCAGAAACAGCGCTTGACGCTGCAGCCTGAAGACGCCTGAAACGAGGCGAAAATGTATCAGACACAGGAGGAACGTCACGATGAACTGCTTCACGCGGCTTAGGATCAGCCTTAAACTGACTAGCCACAGGCCGGCTGTTCTGCCACCTGTTGTCAGAAGAAAACAACGACCCTCTGGAAGAATAAGAAGATGTTGCCCTCATAAATATATCCTTGGCATCTTCAACGTCAACAAACTCAGGCGAGATGTCTGTCAGAAAACGGCTCGGCGACTCCATCTCAACCTTTCCATATCTGTAACGGTTCTTTGCGTATGTCAATATACAATGGCGTTCTGCACGCGTTATCGCCACATAAAGCAGTCGTCTCTCCTCCTCCAGTTCACGCCTGCTGCCCATTGACAGAGAACTCGGAAAGATATTCTCCTCCAGTCCAACGACAAATACCACAGGGAATTCAAGTCCCTTGGCGCTATGCACAGTCATCAGCGACACACGTTCACCATCAGCTCCGTCGTCGCTCTCCAGGTCTGTCTGCAATGACACTTCCTGCAAGAAGTCTGTAAGATGAACCTCATCAGCACGGCCTTCTTCTTTCCTGCCTTCAACAAACTCCTGTATACTGCCAAGCAATTCCTCGACATTCTCCTGACGGGCTATGTTTTCGGGAGTCTTATCCTGATATATATCTGCAGAAATACCGCTGGCCTTGACCACTTCTACACCCAAAGCATAGGCATCAACCGTTACAAACTTCTCAATAAAACTACTTATCAGACACCTGAAGGCATCCAGCTTTGTAAGCGTGGCTTTGCTTGGATTAAATCCGTACAAAGCAGGTTCACATATCACACGCCACAAGCTCACTCCATTTGCGGAGGCCACAGCGGCAATCTTTGCCACAGTGCTGTCGCCTATTCCACGCTTAGGATAATTTATAATTCTCTTAAAAGCCTCCTCGTCGTCAGGATTTACAACAAGGCGAAAATACGCTATGACATCTTTTATCTCCTTACGCTGGTAGAAGCTGAGTCCGCCATAAATTTTATAAGGAATGCTCACCTTTCGCATGGCTTCCTCAAAACTTCTGCTCTGTGAGTTTGTTCTATATAGCACGGCAAAGTCATTATATCCGCATCTGTCAGCCCGCTTTATCCGCTTAATCTCATTGCAAACGATAATAGCCTCTTCACGGTCGCTGTATGCCGGTTTAACTGAAAGTTTATCACCATCGGCATTGCAGCTATAAATATCTTTCGGTATCTGCCGTTCATTGTGACGTATCAGGCTGTTTGCCGCCTGAACAATACGTTTGGTACTGCGATAGTTACGCTCCAGCTTGAACAGACGCGTTCCTGCAAACTGCTTCTGAAAATCAAGGATGTTGTCTATGTTTGCACCTCTGAAGGCATAAATACTCTGTGCATCGTCACCTACGGCACAAACATGCATGTGATCTTCAGCCAGCAGCCATACAATCTTCTGCTGTACGGAGTTTGTATCCTGATACTCATCAACAAGGACATACTTAAAGCGTTCAGAATATTTCTTGCGTATATCAGCATCAGAAACAAGCAGACGATATGTATTTATTAGCAAGTCGTCAAAATCCATTGCATTCGCCTTCTTGCAGCGCTCGCAATACGCCGAATATATAGCCGACACAGCCGGCACTTTCTGTTCAGCATCACGTTCTATCAGGCTTCGGGTCCTGGCATATTCATCAGGAAACATAAGATTATTCTTAGCCATACTTATTCGCGCATGAACAGACGCCGGCTTATACACCTTGTCATCGAGTTGCATCTCCTTGATAATGGCTTTAATCAGACTCCTCGAATCACTCTCGTCATATATTGTAAAGTTGCCTGCGTAGCCAAGTCTTTCTGCCTCAACACGCAAAATACGCGAAAATATGCTATGAAAAGTTCCCATATACAGATACCTTGCCACCTCTTCGCCAACAAGCCCTCCTATTCGCTGCTTCATTTCGTTTGCAGCCTTATTGGTAAAAGTAAGTGCAAGTATATTCCATGGCTTCATGCCAAGGCTCAATAAATATGCTATTTTGTATGTCAGCACACGGGTTTTGCCTGAACCGGCTCCGGCAATAACAAGCGACGGTCCGTCACAAAACTCCACCGCTGCACGCTGGCTGTCGTTCAGCTCATCAAGAAAGGTACAATCCATTATTTACAATTACATTTAATTTTCATGCCGCACAAACAAATCAAAACGCAAGACGCATGCGCTGCCGGCAATATAAATATTAGGCTAAATTATTAGTCAGAACCGTCATCATACAATTGTTGCTGCTGTGTATTATCTCATATTGCGATATACGCCGCCCGCAGATGTCGAAGGGTCGATATCTTCTCCTTCTTTTGGAAAAGATGGTATAAACTTCATTTGCTGCTCTATCTGACGCTTACGCTTAAGCATATATCCGCTAGGATCTTTTGAACTGAATTTAAGCGGATTGGGCAAAGTGGCAGCTATTAGAGCACATTCGCCTCTAAACAAGTCAACGGCATCCTTGCCAAAATTGTCCTCAGCAACAGCCTGGGCGCCATAAATGCCGGGGCCCATCTCTATCGAATTAAGATAAACTTCCATTATCCGCTGCTTGCTCCACATCAGTTCTATCAGCGTTGTAAAATAAACTTCGAAACCTTTGCGTATCCATGAACGGCCCGGCCACAGGAACACGTTCTTTGCTGTCTGCTGCGATATGGTGCTTGCGCCACGCTTTTTCTTGCTCGACATATTATGTTCCACGGCTTTTTCTATCGCCTTATAATCAAATCCGTGATGAAGCAAGAAGCGCTGGTCTTCACTTGCCATAACAGCAACCGGCAGATGAGGTGATATTTTATCCAAAGGCACCCAATGATGATGCATCTTGATACTTTCACCGTCCTTTATCTGCTCTGCACAACGGATAAACATCAGCGGCGTGAAATATACGGGAATAAAACGCAACAATACAACAGCAAGAATGGTGGAGCCAAAGAAAGCTACCACCATCCAACGTATTATGCGGCTCAGAAATCTGAACTTGCTCATCTAATAAGTATCAAAAATTAGTTCAATGTTCCGTTATTTGCAGCGTCAATCATTTCCTGGCTTGCATACAGATATACCTCAACACGACGGTTCTGAGCCTGTCCTGCTGATGTTGAGTTATCAGCTACAGGATTAGCAGAGCCATAGCCCTGAACTTTCTGAATCTGATTTGAGCTAACGCCACATGACTTCAGATAAGAAGAAACAGCCTCAGCACGTTTCTGACTCAGAGGAACGTTTATTGCATCATTACCAGTTGAATCAGTATATCCCTGAATGTCAACCGAACATGTGCTGTTATTCTTCAATACGCTAGAGAACTTTGCTAGCTCATTCTTTGATGCTGTGTTAAGGTCTGCCTTATTCAGAGCGAAAAGAATACCAGAATCAAATGTAACCTTTACAGCCTTCAGACCATTTGCGTCAGTAACTTCTTCTACTTTGGCATTATCGAGCTGTGCCTCAGCCTCTTTCTTTACTTTATCCATGTGGTTGCCGATCAAAGCACCGGTACCGGCACCAACTGCAGCACCAACTGCAGCACCAACTGCTGTGTTGCCGGCTATTTTACCAATAATACCTCCGACCAATGCTCCACCACCAGTTCCGATTAACGCACCGGTTCCTGCCTTTGTACTACAACTTACTACAACAGCCGCGCAAAGGGCAAATATTACAACTTTAATTTTCTTCATAATCTAAAATATTTAAAAATTCACATAGACAAAAGTACAATTTTTTTTTATACCAAACAATATTAAAAACATGTTTTTATAATTAAAACCACATAATGATATTAATAATGTATTAAATTGAACATTTTTTAACCTAACATGTTGATTTAATTACAACATTTTTTAAAAGAACATAAAGCTGCAATATCACACAAAAACCTATACAATGCACCGGAATATAAAACAAAGTATGCATCTGTCTATGACAAATATAAATTATTTTATTTAAAATAATCACCAAAGACATTTATGTTGTCAACCTGAGCATGATTTAATTATCATAAAATATCTTTCTTACACTATTTTATTAGCATAATTCAGCTATTTTTAGTAAGTTTGCAGTCAAATTAGAATAAGAAAGCAATTTTTATCATGGCTAAAGAACTAAAAGAACTGACAAAAAGAGCTGACAACTACAGTCAGTGGTATAACGACCTTGTAGTAAAGGCTGACCTGGCCGAGCAGTCTGCCGTGCGTGGATGCATGGTAATCAAACCTTACGGCTATGCAATTTGGGAAAAGATGCAGCACCAGCTTGACCTGATGTTTAAAGAAACAGGAGCACAGAATGCATACTTCCCGTTGCTTATCCCAAAATCATTCCTTTCAAGAGAAGCCGAGCATGTTGAAGGATTCGCAAAAGAATGTGCCGTTGTTACACATTACCGCTTACGCGCAAAAGAAGACAAAAGCGGCGTTGAAGTTGATCCCGCAGCACGTCTTGAGGAAGAACTGATTATACGCCCAACATCTGAAACCATTATATGGAATACATACAAAAACTGGATTCATTCATGGCGCGATCTGCCACTGATGTGTAACCAGTGGTGCAACGTGATGCGCTGGGAAATGCGTACACGCCCGTTCCTCCGCACATCAGAGTTCTTGTGGCAGGAAGGCCACACTGCACATGCCACACGTGAAGAGGCTGAAGCAGAGGCACAGAAGATGCTTCATGTATATGCCGACTTTGCAGAACAGTGGATGGCCGTACCTGTTGTTCAGGGTGTAAAGAGCGAAACAGAAAGATTTGCCGGAGCTCTTGACACTTACACTATTGAGGCAATGATGCAGGACGGCAAGGCCCTGCAAAGCGGAACAAGCCACTTCCTTGGTCAAAACTTTGCAAAGGCTTTCGACGTTACTTATCTTAATAAAGAGAACAAGCCTGAATATGTCTGGGCAACATCATGGGGTGTTTCAACACGTCTCATCGGTGCATTAATAATGACTCACTCTGACGACAACGGACTGGTTCTGCCTCCGAAACTCGCTCCTATTCAGGTTGTTATTATCCCTATTACAAAGGGCGCCGAACAGCTGCAGGCCATCACCGAAAAGCTTTCTCCGATTATCACTGCTCTTCGCAATGCCGGAATATCTGTTAAATATGACGATGCCGACAACAAACGCCCTGGCTTCAAGTTTGCCGACTATGAACTCAAAGGTGTTCCTGTACGTCTTGTTATGGGCGGACGCGACCTCGAGAACAACACTCTCGAAATTATGCGCCGCGATACTCTTGAGAAAGAAACAGTTCCCGTTGACGGCATAGTTGAACGAGTTGAAAATCTGCTGAAAGAAATTCAGGACAACATGTTCAAGAAAGCCAAAGCTTATCGTGATGCCCACATTTATGAATGTGACAACTACGATGAGTTCAAGGAGAAGGTAAAGGAGGGAGGCTTCTTCCTGTGCCACTGGGATGGTACCGCAGAAACAGAAGCAAAGATAAAAGAAGAAACTCAAGCTACGATAAGATGTGTGCCTTTCGGCGTTGAGCAAACACCTGGAACAGACATGGTTTCAGGCAAGCCTGCAAAATGCAGAGTTATTATTGCACGCAGCTATTAATTGTTTAGAAATATGAATATGAGAATGCAGAGGTGATTATGCCTTCTTGCATTCTCATATTTTATTCTGATACTTTAAAAACACGTAAAACTATATTTTTCCATGAGTATTTTTATTGAATACATTGTACGCCTGCTTAATTTCATAGCACCAAAACAGTGTGTCGTATGTGGAAAAAGACTTACTATAAGCGAAGACGTTATCTGTGCTGTATGCAACCTGCACATGCCAAGAACGTTATTCTCAAAAAATCCCTATGAAAACAAAATGGCAAAACTTTTCTGGGGGCAGATTAAGATAGAAAAGGCTGCCGCATTGTTCTTCTACGAGCCACATTCAGAAATGAGCCGTATAATACTTTCTTTAAAATATTTCAACCACCCGGAAACAGGCGAACTTATGGGGCGTATGCTGGCAGAAGAGATAAGACAAGACGGATTCTTTGACGGCATAGACCTGATAATTCCTATACCTTTGACAAAGAAGAGGCAAAGGGAACGAGGATATAATCAAAGTATGGAAATTGCCAGAGGAATAAACGAAATAACTAAAATAAAGATTGTTGGCAATGCCGTAAAAAGAAAATCATTTAAGCAAAGCCAGACAAAAATGAACCGCTGGCAACGACTGGACAACGTTAAGGACGTTTTCAGCATAGATAAAGAACATGACCTTGACGGCAAACATATTCTGCTGATTGATGATGTCGTTACAAGCGGTTCGACAATAATATCATGTGCGCAGAAAATCTCAGCACACTATAATAACATAAAATTCAGTGTCTTATCTTTAGGCTTTACCAAAAACTGAGCTCAAACAAGCACATTCCGGCACGTAAGCAGAATCAGTGGCGGTCTCTGCTAATGTTCAGTTCAGAATATTTTTTATGCCCTTTAGCATAGTATTGCCATAATATAGAGAAACCGAATATACCTTCCACGTTATCCGTCTTGCGCATCTGCTGCACCTGTTTTCTTATCTCACGATATTCAGGAAGCCATTTTCTGAATGTTCTTCTGGCTTTAAGTATTGCCTTGAAATCACCTATGCAGCCTGTGGCCAATGACTTGAACGCAGCGACATAATCAAGGAACAAACGCATACGGAACACACTACGCAACCTGTCTTCAGGCAAATTCTTGTAAAGCATCAACAGATTGTTGCGAAAATTAAGATATGTCTTCATCGGATTGTTCTTAGGCAAAGTGCCGCCGCCGACATGAAAGACAAAACTGTCTGGTATGCAGAAAATCTTACGTCCCATCAGACGCAGGCGCCAGCACAAATCAATCTCCTCGCAATGGGCAAAGAACCTGGCATCAAAACCTCCTGACGACTTAAAATCTGAAGAACGTATCATCATACATGCTCCCGTAGCCCACAGCACTTCAGCATCGTAATCATATTGTCCGTTGTCAGCCTCAACAGTATCAAAAATTCTGCCGCGACAAAAAGGATAGCCATAACGGTCAAGATATCCGCCACTGGCTCCTGCATATTCAAAAGAATCATGATCTTTCTCAGACAACAGTTTTGGCTGACAAGCTGCAGCCTCAGGATGGTTGTCCATAAACTCCACCAAAGGTGCCAGCCAATGATGGGCAACTTCAACGTCTGAATTCAGCAATACATAATATTCTGCCTCAATCTGTTCCAAAGCCTTATTATATCCCTCGGCAAAGCCCCAGTTTTTTTCAAGAAGCACCAGGCGAACTTCAGGAAAGCGTTGTTTAAGTATTTCAAGCGAATCATCAGTAGATGCATTGTCTGCAACATAAACAGTTGCATCCTTACGCGAATATTCAAGCACATTAGGCAAAAAGCGTTTCAGCATCTCTGCCCCATTCCAGTTTAATATTACGATAGCAACTTTTTCCATTTTACAATAAAGCTTTTAGTGCTGTTTTATCATGATTGAAGTCACCCAGCTTCACCTTAACGAGCTGATTGTCAAGTCTGTCGTTGTCAGGTGACGGCGGCAGTTCTACACGAATGTAATTTTTTGTAAACCCATGCATGGCTCTTCCTCTGGCAGCCTTCTCAAACAACACCTCAGCCTCATATCCAATGAAACGCTCATAAAAAGCATGAGTCTTATTGTCTGACATATCAAGAAGACGCTTGCTGCGCAGTTTTTTGTCACCATCAGACACTACATAAGGAATCTTCAAAGCCATTGTACCCGGACGCTCTGAATAAGGGAACACATGAAGCTGAGTAACATCGAGCGACTGAAGGAAGTTGTAAGTCTCTTCAAACAACTCAGGCTTTTCGCCGCGTGTTCCAACCATCACATCCACACCGATAAAGGCATCGGGCATTACTTTCTTTATCAGATTTATCTTATGAGCAAACAACGCTGTATCGTAACGGCGATGCATAAGGCGCAACACTTCATCAGACCCGCTCTGAAGCGGTATATGGAAATGAGGCATGAAAGCCCTGCTCTGAGCACAATATTCTATAAGCTCATCATCCAGCAAGTCTGGCTCAATGCTGCTTATACGATAGCGCTTTATGCCTTCTACCTTGTCCAAAGCCTTTACCAAGTCGACAAAACGTTCATTCGTTGTTTCGCCAAAATCTCCGATATTCACGCCGGTGAGAACAATCTCCTTGCCTCCTTCTGCCGCAGCCTGCTCAGCCTGCTCAACAAGCGACGCAATACTCGGATTACGGCTAAAGCCACGGGCGTAAGGAATGGTGCAATATGTACAGAAATAGTTGCAGCCATCCTGCACCTTAAGAAAATAACGTGTACGGTTACCACGCGAGCAGCTCGGTGCAAAAGTCTTAATGTCTTTTGTCTTCTGTGTATGATATCTGTGCAGCGCCTCACCGTTTTTTACGCCTCCCCATGCTTCAGACAAGAACTGAATAAGGTTGGCTTTCTCGTTAGCTCCAAGCACCAGGTCAACTCCTTCTATCTGGCTCACTGTTTCAGGTTTCAGCTGAGCATAACATCCGGTTACAACGACAAAGGCTCCCGGATGATTGCGCACCATCCTGTGTATGGCCTGTCGGCATTTATGATCGGCAACTTCTGTAACAGAACATGTGTTTATTATACAAATGTCAGCAACCTCGCCTTCATCTGCCGTACTCACCCCCATCTCTGACAACAAACGGCCAAAGGTGGATGTCTCTGAAAAATTTAATTTGCAGCCTAATGTGAAAAAGGCCGCCTTTTTACCTTGAAAGGCTGATGTATCTATCATAATCTAATCTTTCTACTTTTCCGTCCGATTTTAATATTGCAATTTTATCGGACCTGTATTATCAACCATCAGAAAAGAAAGCAATGTCACTGGATTTACCAACGCCCATCCGGCTACACATTCCCTGACACATATAAATTCAGGCACATTTGTGCCGTTTCAAATATCCTGCCATGCACACACCTTATTATATATAATGCATACATCTGCTTTTCTTCTGATATTTCTATGATTTTCTCGATGCAAAGATAATAAAAAGTAGGAATTAACAGACACAGTAAAAACTATTTATTAAGCGCCATCCCTAATTAAAAGAAATTAACATTTCGTATTTGATTGACAATCAATTACTTACAAAAAAGTTACAAAAATGAATGAAAAAAATTACTAAAAGCAGAACAACGTATCAAAAAAATGTTTACCTTTGCATCGTTTTAATAAACAAATGATTGTTTTACAGATTTAAAAAGCAAAGAATAAAAAAGGGAACAACGTATTGAAAAAATACTTACCTTTGCAGCGTTTTAATAAACAAATGATTGTTTTACAGATTTAAAAAGCAAAGAAAATGAAAAAGTTAGTTTTAATGTTCGTAGCTATCGCAGCTATCTCTTTCGCATCTTGTGGTAACAAAACAGCTCAGGCTGAGGGTGCTGACACAACAGATACAGCTGCTGTTGACACTGTTTCTGCTGTTGATACAGCTGCTGTTGACACAGCTGCTGCTGACACAGCTAAATAATTTAGCTACAACAGTTAAAAGGAGATTAAAAACCGCAGGACACAGTCTTGCGGTTTTTGCTTTTATATAATCAAGTCTTCAAAAGACTTAATAAATCACCATCTACGCAAGACTAAATATTAAAGCCTGCATGACGGCTATGTAAAACACGGCAAATTACGATGCAAAAGGTATGCTTTTAGCTTTCAATATGCCACATATTACAATGCAAGAACTATGCTTTTGCAACAAGAAAAATCATCAAAACGATTTTCATCATAACCCTAAATGTTTTATTACATAACACTTTGACAATAAGTCTGTTATAACTTTATCACCAATAAAATCAGTTCAATAAGTCAAGCCGTGACAATAATATATGTGATGAGTTGGAAAATCAACTCATCACACGTTATAGTACACAAAATCAACAAGTTACATACGAATGTGATGAGTGATGACTTTTTATAAAAAATCATTTACGCTTTATTGCATAACAAGACATCTAACAGATTGCCTTTGAAACAACATCCAAAAACAATCAGCATAACTCTATCAATCTTGACTACATCACAGCCTTACACATAACAATAAGCAAAATATTCAGCCTGAATGAAATAAAATCCGCCAGACTAAAAGTCTGACGGAAAGAATTAATAGAAAATAGTATGAAATAAAGTCATGTTTTTGTGCTGATCTTGGATATATCAAATCAAACGACAAACACTTTCTATTTAATAATAGCTCATCAAAAAATGCCGGCAATGATACCATTGCTATACCAAATATCAAACAAGCATACGACAATAATACTTGCCGGCATACAAACCAAAACAAACTAACATTAAAACTTGCGCATATAATCCCAATATTTTTTATTTATGTCAAGTCTGTCATTATTATCCGCTGACGTTTGCTTTCTACCCGGACTAGCAAGCGGATACACATCAGCAAATTAGTCCTGGCACATAAGAATCTGACAAATAGTTAATCACGTCCTCCTCCTAAAGCCTGATACAGGCTTATCACACTTTGCACTTCAGTAAACATATTGGCAACCTGCTGAAGTTCAGCATTTAGCAACGACTGCTGCGCCGTAAGCACCTCAAGATAATTTGTATTACCATGCTGCATCAAAAGCTTCGTGCTGCGTAATGCTGTCTGCAACGATTCCACCTGCTTGCTGTAAATAGATGTCTTGGCATGACTTGTCTGATAAGCAGTAAGAGCATCATTAACTTCACTGCCGGCATTCAGCAATGCCTGCTGAAAAGCCAGACGAGCTTCTTCCTGCTGCGCCTTTGATATACGTAGCTGTGCAACATTCTGCCCTTTATTGAACAGAGGCAGAGTCAACGAGCCTAAAGCCTCTGCCAAAAACTTTCCCGGATTCAGGATTGCCGAACCTACAGCATTTGTCCAACCGACAGAACCGCTCAACGTAATCTGGGGATAAAAGGCCGAACGTGCCTGATTGGTGGCATAGAACGCAGCCTCAAGGCTACGTTCCGCACTTCTTACATCAGGTCTGTTAGACAACATCTGCAAAGGCACACCAACGGTTATGTCACAATCAAGCTGCATCTGGCACAGCTTCCCACGCTGATGCTTTTGAGGAGCCTCGCCCAATATAATAGACAGGCTGTTTTCTGTCTGATTTATCTGCTCCTTTATGTCAAGCACAGACGCCCTGACACTATGAAGGGATGCCTCCATCTGTGCAACTGCTGCCTCATTATATTGCCCGGCCTTCATCAAGGCGCGCGCTGTTTCAACAGTCTCTTCCCATGAAGCCATGGTACGTTCTGTCAAATCAAGCTGAGCGTCAAGCATTTGCAATGTATAATAAGCATTAGCAATACTTGCGATGAGCTGCGTACGCACAGCCTGCTTATAATCTATGCTTTTGGCATAAAGAGCCTTTGCCTGCAGCTTGGCGTTGCGTATACGTCCAAACACATCCAGTTCCCAGCTTGCTGTAATAGGCAACTGATAAGTCTGCGTTGCCTTCTGATTATCGAAACTGCTTACAGAGCCTTGCGGGGCAAAGGCAAACGAAGGCAGATAGGCCAACTTTGCAGCCAACAATGTAGCCTCAGCCTCCTCAATCCTAAGCTGAGCCGACTTATAGTCTGTGTTGTTTGCCAGTCCCTCTTCTATCAGATTCTGCAACAGTGTATCCGTAAATAATTCACGCCAATATACATTGCCAAGACTTGCAGTGTCCGTGCCATACGACAATGAGTCACCATACAGGTTGTCAGGAACTGAAGTCTGCGGCTCATACTTTGTATATATTCCGCAACTGCACATCATTACAGCCGCAAATATCATATAAAACGCTTTCCTCATTTTCATTTGTTTTCAATGTTCAACTTACCTTTTTCTATCATTGTCCTTGCTTTTTCTACAACCGACTGCAAGTCGTCTTCCTCTTGCAGAGGTGTTCTGATCTTCTCCTGCAGATATTCAAAGACTATAAAGAACAGAGGCACTACAAAAAGCAAAGCTATGGTACCTATGGTTATACCTCCTACCACACCAGTAGCCAAAGAGTTGTTGCCGTTGGCTCCTGCACCCGACGAGAACATAAGCGGCAGCATGCCAAAGACCATACACAGAACCGTCATGACAATAGGACGGAAACGGGCCTGGGCTGCTGAATAGGCCGAAGCAACTATACCTAATCCCTTTCGGCGACGTTCAACGGCATACTCCGTAATAAGAATGGCTGTCTTGGCAAGCAATCCGATAAGCATTATCACACCGGTCTGCAGATAAATGTTGTTCTCTATGCCAAACAGTCTTGCAAAGAGGAACGAGCCCATAAGTCCAAACGGCACTGAGAAGATGACCGCAAGCGGCAACAGGAAGCTCTCATAAAGACATGACAAAATGAGATAAATAAGAATGACGCACATGAAATATACAAACGCCGTTTGCGCACCGCTGTTTCCGGCCTCCTCGCGTGCCATACCTCCATACTCATATCCATAGCCCGACGGCAGCATCTTTTCGGCAGTCTCTTTAATTGCAGTCTGAACCTGTCCCGAAGAATATCCGTCTGCAGCATTGACATTAACCGGAATCGTGTTATACAGATTGAAGCGCTGTGCCAGCTCAGCACCAAGAACATTCTTTATTGTTACAAACTGGCTTAGCGGTGCCATCTCGTCTCCATTGCGTACAAACATGTTGTCAAGAGCGTGTTCATCAAGACGGAACTTTGGCGAAGCCTGAATCTGTACACGATAAACCTTTCCAAACTTATTGAAGTCAGACACATACGAAGCTCCGCAATAGCTTCCCAAAGCATCAAGGACATCATTAGGAGATATTCCGGCACGCTTGCATTTTGCAGCATCAACATCAACGGCAATCTGAGGGAATGACATTGAGTAAGAAGAATATGCCATGGCCACCTCAGGACGTTTGTTCAACTCGGCTACAAACTTTACCGTAGTATCATAAAACTTCGCTATATCGCCGCCGGTTTTGTCCTCCAGATACAGCTCGGTAGAGTTGCCCGTTCCGTAACCGGGTATCATGGCCGGCTGAAAACAGAATATCTGAGCCTCCTTTATTTCACTGAGCTGTCTGTTAAGGCGTTCCATCACGGCATCAACATTATGCTCCTTGCCCTTGCGTTCATCCCATGTCTTCAGCTTTATAATGGCTGTACCATATGATGTGCCCTGTCCTGAAATGAGGCCATAGCCCGTAATGCGTGAGAAATGGTCTACTTCTGGAGTTTTCTGCAAAATGGCCTGCACCTTGTCCATAACCTTATTGGTTTCAGTCAGAGAGTTTCCCGGAGAAGTACTTACGTTCAGCATGATTGTTCCCTGATCTTCCTGAGGGACAAAACCGGTCTTTGTCGTATTCATAAGGTAAACAAGCAAGACGACCGTAACACCAAGCGATGCCCACCCCATCCATCTGTGATGGAAGAAGAACATCAAAGCACGCTTATACTTGCCCAACATCACCTTATACGATGCATTGTATGCAGCCTTAATCCGCGCATTAAATCCTTTCTTAACTCCGCTATTGCTTTCTGGTTTAAGCAGCATAGCGCATAATGCGGGACAGAGTGTGAGGGCGTTAAGGCAGGATATGCCCACAGCGACAGCCATGGTGACACCAAACTGAGTGTAGAACACACCAGACGTTCCGCCCATGAACGTTACAGGAACAAACACGGCCATAAACACAAGCGTACACGTTACAACAGCCATTGACACATCGTGCATGGCATCCTTCGTTGCCAGATATGGCGATGTATGCCCCACTTCAAACTTTGCCTGAACCGCCTCAACAACGATAATTGCATCGTCAACAACAGTTCCGATAGCCAACACAAGGGCAAACAGCGTCAAGATGTTAATGCTGAAACCTGCAATCTGCAAGCAAGAGAACGTTCCGATGAGTGAAACGATAATAGATATCGAAGGAATAATGGTGCTCTTGAAATCATGAAGGAAGAAATAAACAACCATTATTACAAGCAGAATAGCAATAACAAGCGTCTCTACCACGGTGTCGATTGATGCGAACAAGAAGTCGTTCACACTCATCATCTGTACAAACTCACAGCCCGCAGGAAGATCTTTCGACATGTCATCAAGCTCATCGGCTATCTGCTGATTCACAGCCGTAGCATTAGCTCCGGCCACCTGAAACACCATAAACGTTGTTCCGGGCACACCGTCTACTTCGCCATGATAACTGTACGACTGCTTTCCGAGTTCAATATCTGCGATATCCTTAAGTCTGAGCACAGTTCCGTCTTTCTGCGACCTGATTACGATGTTTTCAAATTCAGGCACCTCTTTAAGTCGGCCTTTATACTTCATTGTATACTGATAAACATGATCGGAGTTCTCGCCAAGCGAACCGGCCGGAGCAACAATGTTCTGTTCTGCAAGCGCCTGAGTTACGTCTGCAGGAATAAGCCCATATTGAGACATCACGTCTGGCTTCATCCATACACGCAGACTGTATGTATCACCCAACTCAAGGACATCGCCTACACCCTGAATACGCTTAAGACGCGGTATGACATTTATGTCAAGATAATTGGCAAGAAAAGTCTCGTCGTAACGCTTGTCTTTGCTTACAAGAGAGTTTATCTGCAAGAAACCGTTCTGACGCTTTGTCGTGCTGACACCGATGCTCTTAACCGCCGACGGAAGTTTGCCTTCAGCTTTAGACACACGGTTCTGCACATTCACGGCAGCCATGTCCGGGTCAGTGCCTTGCTTGAAATAGACCATAATCTCAGCTGTTCCTGAGTTGGTTGCCGTTGAAGTTATATAAATCATGTCTTCTACTCCGTTGATGCTTTCCTCAAGCGGAATTATCACGCTGTTCATAACAGCATCGGCATCAGCTCCTGTATAAGTAGCCTCAACCCTCACCGTAGGAGGAGCAATGTCAGGATATTGCTCAACCGGCAGGGTGAAGAGAGAGATAAGACCAACTAAAACTATCAATATAGATATGGCCAGCGCCATAACCGGCCTTTTTATAAAGATGTTTCCTTTCATAAAAATCTTTTTCCCTTTTTGTTTTTATCATTTCACAATAGTTCCCTCACGCACAAGTCCGGCACCCTTTGAAACATATTCGTCTCCTACGCTCAAACCGCCTGTGACGATATACTCCTTGCCGTCGTTATAGGGGGCAACCGTTATGAGTGTTGAAACAGCTTTGCCGTTTACCACTTTGTACACTATGTATTTGTCTTGCTGCTGCACTGTGGCTTCCTGCGGAATAACAATACAATTCTTAAACTCGCTCGGTATCAGGACATTGCCAGACGAACCGCTGTAAAGCAACCTGGACTTATTCGGAAACACAGCCCTAAGGCCTACCGCTCCGGTCTCTTTGTCTATCACTCCGCTTATCGACTCTATCTTGCCTTTCTCATCGAATATCGAACCGTCGTTAAGCTGAAGCTGTATTTCCGGCATCTGCTTTATTGCATTGTCCTTAGTGCCATACTGGCGCACCATGGTGAGAAGCTGATTTTCCGGCATTGAGAAATATACATACATTTTAGAGTTATCCGAAACTGTTGTAAGAGGCTTTGTCATCGACGGACTGACCAATGTTCCTACACGATACGGCAACATTCCTACAACACCGTCGCTCGGACTCTTCACCTCTGTATAAGACAAATTGTTACGTGCATCCCTCTCCTCTGCCCGCGCCTGTGCCAGCTTAGCCTTGGCCGTCAGATATGCATTACGGTTTGTCTTCAGGTTAAAGTCTGACACCACTTTCTGTGCATGAAGCTCCTTGGCACTCTGATATGTCAGCTCAGCCGTGGCAAGATTTGCCTCAGCATCCTTCACATTGGCTACAGCCGTGGCAAGTGCCGTCTGATATGGAACCTGGTCTATAACAAAAAGCACTTGTCCTTTCCGCACAGTCTGTCCCTCTGAAACATTAAGTTTTACTATGTATCCTGAAACTTTTGGATAAATATCGATATCCTGCATACCTTCAATTGATGCAGAATAAGAAGTTGTTATTGTTTTGTCTGTCTTCCCCTCCACTTTCTTCGTGGCATAAGTCTGCCTGTTAACTTCAGCAAGTTTGTTCTTGCATGATGTTGCAATGAATAAACATGTAAAGGCAACAAGCCATACATTCAAGTTTAAAATCTTTTTCTTCATATCATTAATATATTATCTGATTTTCGCCGCGAAAGTAACAATTTGCCGTGCAGAATCAGTAACAACATTTCCTTCAGATGTGTTCAATTTGACTTCTGCCTGCAAGAAAAGAAGAAAATAGAACATAGGCTGAGGAAAAAGGAATATTACAGGTAAGCCGTAATTTAGTATCTTTGCAAACAAAATCAGAACAAATGAACAAAGACATAAGAAATATTTATAATCAAGAAACAAGCAAAAATTTTTATGACAACGACTACGTGAAAATAACTGACCGACTCGACTATATCTTTCATGAAAGCAAAAGTGAAAAGATTGAAGAGTTCACGTTTGTCTACTGCGAAAAAGGAGAACTTAAAATAGAGTTAAACAACACTGTTTTCTGTCTCCATAAAAACGACATACTGGTATGTCTGCCTAACTCGCTCATAAACCTAATTGAAGAAAAAAGCGATAATAAGCTTATAATAATATGCTTTTCAAACCGCTTGGCACACCGCATGACTCAAACAGAAAAAGGGACATGGAAAATGATGGAGCATCTGCACGTCTGTCCTGTCAGGCATATGACCAAAAACGAATATATTGTATTGAAAAAATATATCGACTTAATTTCTGACAAAATAGACGTTGACGCAGACAAATTCCAGAAAGACATACTCATGCATATCGCATCGGCGATGTTTACGGAAATGATTGCCATAGCATATCAGAACAGCTATGAAGACTGCACTGACGACAGTTCAGAAGAATGTCTCAGGCAATCTGACTACATATTCAACAACTTCATGGAGGCTGTAACGGCAGATAAAGGAAGGCACCGGACAATAGGATATTATGCCGAAATGCTTTGCTATACGCCAAAATATCTTTCAACCATTGTCAAAAAGGTATGTGGCAAGAATGCTCTTACGCTTATCAACGACAATGCCGTTGAACACATCATTGCAGAACTGAAATATTCTGACAAGAACATTAAGCAGATTGCATTCGACTTTAATTTTTCTAACAACTCTTTCTTTTCCAAGTTCTTTAAGATGCATACGGGCATATCGCCAACTGAGTATCGCAACAATATCATAAAAAACGAAGACGGAAAAACAGAGACTGAAAAAGACGAAAACAGATAGCAGAAACAACGAATAGTCATATTGGCATATCATGGCACAGGCATCCGGCATCATGAATAGTAGCAAAGAGTATCCAAAATAACTGCATACAAAACTCAATGAGTTTCATACCAAAAATCACTGAATAAGCAATGTTAAATCAGTGGTTTTCAGATAACATTTCAGCATATATTTTACTGTTTTACAAAAGGTGCCCTTTTACATTGCGAAAGGGCACCTTTTACAATGCAAAAGACATCAAATCGTGCGCTAAAAGGTATGCTTTTGCAAATCAATGAAATAAAGCTAACCGGCACATTGCCTGCAATACGCGTAATAGAGGCATAAGCCATTGGTTTTCAATATATTACGCATCTTCAGTAAAAGGGCAACATTTAAGCAAGGATAATGATGTCCCGACCCATATATCCATAAACTCTTTAACAGCGGATTTTCGTTAGATTTTTCGCAGGCATAGTGTGCTATTCAAGAAAAATCTGACAAAAAGACGACAATAGAAACAAAAAGACAGGCTGAAAGCATCAATGCACAAAATTGATAAAGTAATATGCGCTATAATGCCCGATTTGTGGTTAAACATTATGAGCCGTTTGAATTAAAACAATAAAGGAGGTGACGCCACAAGACGTCACCTCCTTTATAATAAACATGATAAAATATCTCTTATTTATATTCTTCCCATGATTTGATGTCAATGTCATCAAGCTTAACACGACAGAAAGCATTGATAAACGCACTTGCCAGACGACCGTTTGTGATAAGAGGCACGTTAAGGTCGATAGCTGCACGACGAATCTTATATCCGTTTGAAAGCTCGCTGACAGTAAGGTCTTTCGGTATGTTCACCACCATATCTATCTCATGATTGTGAAGCATGTCGAGAGCCTGAGGTTTCTTATCGCTGTCTGACGGCCAGTAAACGAGCGTGTTCTCTATGCCGTTCTCTGTAAGATACTTTGATGTGCCAACAGTTGCATACAGCTTGTATCCGTTGCTTACAAGCTGACGGGCCGCATCAAGCATGGCAGCCTTCTGCTTTGCGCCACCTGTAGAGAGCAATATGTTCTTTTTAGGTATGCGGTGGCCGACAGACAGCATGCTCTTAAGCAACGCCGTGTTTGTATCATCACCAAGACATCCAACCTCACCAGTAGAAGCCATGTCTACACCAAGCACAGGGTCGGCCTTCTGCAAGCGGTTGAAAGAGAACTGACTTGCCTTAATACCAACGTAGTCGAGGTCGAACAAGTTCTTCTCCGGCTTTTCTACCGGCAGACCAAGCATAACCTTTGTGGCAAGTTCAATGAGATTTATCTTAAGCACCTTGCTGACAAACGGGAACGAACGTGAAGCACGCAGGTTACATTCAATAACCTTTATATCATTCTCTCGTGCAAGGAACTGTATGTTGAACGGTCCGCTGATATGCAGTTCCTGAGCAATCATCTTGCTGACGCGCTTTATACGGCGTATTGTCTCGCAATAAAGTTTCTGCGGCGGGAACTGTATTGTTGCGTCGCCTGAGTGAACTCCGGCAAACTCGATATGTTCACTGATTGCATAGGCAATGATTTCACCGTTCTTAGCAACCGCATCCATCTCAACCTCTTTCGCATGTTCGATAAACTGACTTACAACAACAGGATGATCTTCTGAAACGTTGGCTGCAAGTTTGAGGAAGCGCTCAAGTTCTTCATTGTTTGAACATACGTTCATTGCCGCACCTGATAGGACGTAAGAAGGACGAACCAATACAGGGAAGCCTACACGGTCGATAAACTTGTTGATGTCATCCATTGAAGTCAGTGCGCTCCATTCTGGCTGGTCTATGCCGTTGCGTCCCAACATTGAAGAGAACTTGGCACGGTCCTCTGCATTGTCGATATCCTTGGCAGATGTACCGAGGATAGGAACATTCTGTGCATCGAGACGCATTGCAAGGTTGTTAGGAATCTGTCCGCCCGTAGAAACAATGACGCCATAAGGACACTCGAGGTCGATAATATCCATGACACGCTCGAATGTAAGCTCATCAAAGTAAAGACGGTCGCACATGTCGTAGTCGGTAGACACGGTTTCAGGGTTATAGTTTATCATTATGCTGCGATAGCCCTGCTTGCGTATTGTGTTAAGCGCCTGAACTCCGCACCAGTCGAACTCAACTGAACTTCCGATACGATATGCACCTGAGCCAAGAACAATGATAGAACGCTTGTCGTTCTCAAACGTAATGTCGCTCTTGACACCTGCGTATGTAACATAAAGATAGTTGGTCTGTGCCGGATACTCGGCCGCCAGTGTGTCGATCTGCTTTACAACGGGCAGGATGCCATAACTCTTGCGAAGCTGGCGGATAACAAGTCCGGCCTTAGCCATATTGCCGAGTTCGCGCTCCAGACCTACGGCACGTGCTATCTGGAAGTCAGTAAAGCCATATACCTTAGCCTCGCGTAGCAAGTCTTTTCCAAGAACATTAACGCTCTTGCACTTCTTCAGTGTCTCATCTATGTCGATAATGTGCTTCAGCTTGTAGAGGAACCATTTGTCTATCTTCGTAAGGTCATGTATCTGGTCGATTGTATAACCTCTGTGCATAGCCTTAGATATGATGAATATACGCTTGTCAGTAGGTTCGCGAAGCGCTGCATCGATATTTTCAATCTCAAGTTCCTTATTCTCAACAAAGCCGTGCATGCCTTGTCCTATCATACGCAGACCTTTCTGTATGGCCTCTTCAAAGTTACGTCCGATAGCCATAACCTCACCCACAGACTTCATTGACGAGCCAAGCTCACGGTCAACGCCACGGAATTTGCTCAAGTCCCAACGTGGAATCTTACATACGACATAGTCGAGTGCTGGCTCAAAGAATGCGCTTGTTGTCTTTGTTACAGAGTTTTTCAGTTCAAAGAGACCATAGCCCAAGCCGAGTTTTGCTGCCACAAATGCCAAAGGATAACCTGTAGCTTTAGATGCAAGAGCCGAACTGCGGCTAAGACGTGCGTTAACCTCGATAACACGATAGTCCTCACTCTTCGGATCGAAAGCATACTGAACGTTACACTCACCTACGATACCGATATGACGTATAATTTTTATTGAAAGTGCACGCAGCTTGTGATACTCGCTGTTAGTAAGTGTCTGTGAAGGAGCAATAACGATACTCTCGCCTGTATGGATGCCAAGCGGGTCGAAGTTCTCCATGTTGCAGACTGTTATACAGTTGTCGTAACGGTCGCGTACAACCTCATATTCTATTTCTTTCCAGCCTTTAAGACTCTTCTCAACCAACACCTGCGGAGAGAACGAGAATGCTTTTTCTGCAAGTTTGTCAAGTTCTTCCTCATTGTCACAGAATCCGCTGCCTAGTCCGCCGAGAGCATAAGCAGCACGTATGATGACAGGATATCCAAGCTCAGCTGCAGCCTTGCGTGCCTGTTCTATAGTCTCGCAAGCCTCACTCTTGATGGTCTTTACGTCAATTTCGTTAAGCCTGTCGACGAACAGTTCACGGTCTTCTGTATCCATAATGGCCTGAACCGGAGTTCCAAGTACCTTAACATTATATTTTTCGAGCACACCGCTCTTATATAATTCAACACCACAGTTAAGAGCCGTCTGACCACCAAAAGACAGCAATATGCCGTCAGGACGCTCTTTCTCTATAACGCGCTCTACGAAATAAGGCTGAACAGGCAAGAAATAAATCTGGTCTGCAACACCTTCGGATGTCTGAACGGTTGCAATGTTAGGATTTATGAGAACAGTTTTAACGCCTTCTTCCCTCAACGCCTTCAAGGCCTGTGAACCGGAATAGTCAAACTCGCCGGCCTCGCCAATCTTCAATGCGCCGGAACCAAGAAGCAGAACTTTCTTTATATCATTATATTTCATGTCTTTTCTTTTTATTGCAATTACACTAACTGCCTGTTAAACAAATTATTTCAACGCATCAACAAACTTGTCAAACATAAACTCTGTATCTACAGGACCAGAGCATGCTTCCGGATGGAACTGGCTTGAGAACCAAGGATTCGTCTTATGACGTATACCTTCGTTGCTGCCGTCGTTCATATTTACAAATAGCTCTTCCCAGTCTTTTCCTAAAGTAGAAGCATCAACGGCATATCCGTGGTTCTGGCTTGTTACATAACAATTGGTTGTTCCCACCATACGCACAGGTTGGTTATGAGAACGGTGACCATATTTAAGCTTGTAAATCGTAGCGCCACCAGCTTTTGCCAGCAACTGATTACCCATACAGATACCGCAAATAGGCTTTGTAGAAAGGCTCATTTGCTTTCTTATAATGTTTACGGCATCCTCACACATATCAGGATCGCCGGGGCCATTGGCAAGGAACAGTCCGTCGAAGTCCATATCCGTATAATCATAGTTCCACGGAACGCGTATAACCTCTACGCCTCTGTTCAGAAGACATCTGATAATGTTATTCTTTACACCGCAGTCAACAAGAACAACCTTCTTTCCGGCTCCTTCGTTGTAACGTATAATCTCCTTGCAGCTTACTTTGTCTACAAAGTTAACACCTTCATAGTCTGCTGTCGGGATATTGTCAGGCTCATCATCAAAAAGAATCTTGCCCATCATTACACCATGCTCGCGCAATACCTTTGTAAGCTCACGCGTGTCGATGCCCGTTATTCCCGGAACGTGCTCGCGCTTAAGCCAGTCTGCAAGACTTTCAACAGCATTCCAATGAGAATACATCTCGCTGTAATCTGCAACAATTATTGCCGATGCATATATCTTATCACTTTCCATGAAAGTGGCAATTCCATTGTTTTCCACTGTGAACGGTGGTACACCATAGTTTCCTACCAACGGATACGTAAGTACCATCAGCTGACCTGCATAAGATGGGTCTGTCAGACTCTCGGGATAACCCATCATAGCCGTATTAAACACCACCTCGCCTGCTACGGGAGAGTCATATCCGAATGACTTTCCACGAAATTTTGTGCCATCCTCTAAGACCAAAGTTACATTTTTCATATTTGCTCTCTTTTATAAAAAGATTTTTAAACGAAATCAATCTGTACGTCAACATCTGTTCTTTGAAAGAATAATCATGCGCACAGCAGGAAACATTCAAAATCTTTTTGTTCTTTCAACTACTCTTATTTTTAAATAATTTGTATTACCAACACATTCAGAACTAACGTTCACACTGATACACACTTTCATAGAAACGGATAAATGCCATATTTACCAATCTCACTCCGCCTGGTGTAGGATAATTTCCCGTGAAATACCAGTCGCCTTTATGATTAGGTATTGCCGTATGCAATCCTTCGATAGACTGATAAACCAATTCAACCGGTGTATTCATTCCCTCCGGGCGAAGCATTTCTACTATCTTTTTATTTATTTCATCTACAGTAAATGGTTTGTATATATCACAAACACAGTTACGCATCTCGCTCTTAGGCTTAAGAATTTCTTCCTTACATTTGTTGTATGTATCTTCAAGCAGCTGACACATGCCATGATCCTTCAGCAGCTCAATAGTTGCCCGGAATACACAAAATTCCTCAAGATTAGGCATGTCTATTCCGTAATAATCAGGATAACGGATCTGAGGCGAACTGCTTACAATAATTATTTTCTTAGGATGCAAGCGGTCAAGAATCTTCAAGATACTTTCTTTCAATGTTGTTCCACGCACAATACTGTCGTCTATTATAACAAGATTGTCCACATACGGAACCAGAGATCCGTAGGTTACATCATATACGTGCGCGGCAAGATCATTACGCGATGCACCTTCTGTTATAAATGTACGGAGTTTTATATCCTTAATTGCGACTTTCTCACTACGCACATACTGATGCAGAATCTCTTCGAGTTCTTCATAAGACGGCTTATGATCCAAGTTACGTATTCTTTCTATCTTCTGGTTGTTTATATAACGCTTGAAACCTCCAAGCATTCCATAGAATGCGACTTCAGCAGTATTGGGTATAAACGAGAAAACAGTATGCTCGGTATCGTAATTGACAGCCTTTAAGATAGATGAAGTTAATTGTTCACCGAGTTTCTTACGTTCCTTATAAATATCTCTGTCTGAACCGCGACTGAAATAAATGCGCTCAAACGAACACTTAGCATCACCCCTCGGTTCAAGTATGCGTTCTATAGAACTTTCACCATTCTTCTTTACAATCAAAGCACATCCAGGTTCCAGCTCGTTTATGTCATCACATTCAAGTTCAAATGTTGTCTGAAGTACAGGACGTTCGCTCGCAAGAACAATAAACTCATCATTCTTGTACCAAAAAGCCGGACGTATGCCCCACGGGTCACGCATAGAGAACATTTCACCGCTACCCGTAAGTCCACACATTACATAACCGCCGTCGTAATCGGCCATTGTAGATTTAAGGACATTGCTAATCTTTATATTATCCTCTATATAACGTGTTATGTCTTGATCCTTAAGTCCCTTTTTCTGGCCTTCTATAAAATTACGCTCAACCTCACGGTCCAATCTGTGCCCCATAAATTCAAGTGTAATATAGCTGTCACTGTAAATTCGGGGATATTGTCCTTGTTTCACAAGCTTGTCAAAAATCTCTTCAATATTGGTCATATTGAAGTTGCCGCACAAGCAAAGATTTTTAGCTCGCCAGTTATTGCGCCTCAAGAACGGATGCACATAAGAAAGGCCACTCTTGCCTGTTGTTGAATATCGCAGATGTCCCATATATAATTCGCCGGCGAAAGGCAAATTCCTTTTTGCATAATCAACATCAGCCAATTGCTGAGGCGTAACATTCCTGAACTGCTTCTGAACATTAGCAAATATTTCTGTTATAGCATTTGAGCCTTCAGCACGCTCACGGAACATATATTCAGAACCAGGCACAGCATCTAAATTCACACATGCCATGCCTGCTCCCTCCTGTCCTCTGTTATGCTGCTTCTCCATCATCAGATAGAGCTTGTTAAGCCCAAACATCCAGGTGCCATACTTTTGTTGGTAGTATTCCAATGGTTTAAGTAACCTTACCATTGCAACTCCACATTCATGCTTCAATGGTTCCATCATCGTTATAATAAATTAAAAAGCTAATTCATAATATAAAAATCATCTGCAAGACTCTAGGATTTCTAATATTATTCTTTAGCTTTTTCATTAATATATTTTTATTCAACTGTTACTGATTTTGCCAAATTTCGAGGCTGATCAACATTTTTACCTTTACAAACGGCAATATGGTAAGCCAACAACTGCAATGGTATCGTAGCCAATAGAGGTTCAAGACATTCTTCTGTATCAGGCAATTCAATAACCTCATCAGCGATTTTACTTATAGTCTCATCACCTTTTGAAACCAACGCAATGACTTTTCCCTTACGTGCCTTTATTTCCTGTATATTGCTTAAGACCTTTTCATACATTGCATTACGCGTTGCAATAACGACAACCGGCATATCTGAGTCAATAAGAGCAATTGGGCCATGCTTCATTTCCGCAGCAGGATATCCTTCAGCATGTATATAGCTGATTTCTTTCAGTTTCAATGCTCCTTCCAACGCCACGGGATAACTATAGCCACGCCCTAAATACAAGAAATTCCTTGCATAAGTAAAAATACGGCTTAGCCGTGATATTCTGTCATTAAGTTTCAGGGTTTCTTCCATCTTTTCCGGAATATTGCTTAGCCCCTTAACTATTTTCGTATATACATCTTCATCTATAGTATGCTTTTCTTTCGCTAAAGCCAAAGCCAACATAGTAAGAACGATCACCTGACCGGTAAAAGCTTTCGTCGAAGCGACTCCAATCTCGGGTCCGACATGAATATAAGAACCTGTATCAGTAGCACGCGGTATACTTGATCCTATCGCATTGCAAATGCCATAGATAAAAGCTCCATGTTGTTTGGCAAGCTTCACTGCGGCCAAAGTGTCTGCCGTTTCACCGCTCTGCGATATAGCTATGACAACGTCATTGTCTGTAACAACAGGATTACGGTATCTGAATTCGCTTGCATACTCAACCTCGACAGGTATACGGCATAAACTTTCTATTATTTGCTTTCCGATAAGTCCGGCATGCCATGAGGTTCCACATGCAACAATTATTATTCTCTTTGCAGCCAACAGGCGTTCTTTATAATCAATGACGGCACTTAACGTAACATTTGTAGCCTCAACATTTATACGGCCACGCATACAGTTAGTAAGACTTTCGGGCTGTTCAAAGATTTCTTTCAGCATAAAATGCGGATATCCGCCTTTTTCTATCTGACCTAAATTCAGGTCAACAGTCTGTATTTTCTGGAACAGTTCCCTATTTAATATATCAACGACCTTCAAGTTCTCTCCCCTTTTCATTACAGCAATACTGCCGTCTTCAAGGTAGGCCACCTTATCAGTATACTCAATTATCGGGCTTGCATCTGAAGCAAGGAAGAATTCATCTTCTGCTACACCAATAACCAAAGGGCTTTGTTTGCAAGCGGCAATGATCTGATCTGGCTCACGCTTATCAAGCAGGGCTATTGAATATGCACCGATAACTTCATGGAGCGCAACCTGAACTGATGACAAGAGGTCGAGTTTTTTCTTGTTCTGAATATATTCAATCAGTTGCACAAGTACTTCAGTATCAGTATCAGAACGGAAAGTCAAGCCTTTTGACTGCAACTTTTTCTTTAAATCTGCATAATTTTCAATTATTCCATTATGGATAATTGCAAGATTCTTAGACTCTGAATAATGTGGATGTGCGTTTACAGATGAAGGTTCACCATGGGTTGCCCATCGTGTATGAGCAATGCCCACAGTTCCTGAGATATTTTTGTCTTTACAAAATGTATCTAAATCTTTTACTTTACCTTTAGTTTTATATACATTCAGTCCTCCGTCTGAATTAAGCAAAGCCAAGCCTGCGCTATCGTATCCACGATATTCCAACCGGCCCAGTCCCTTAATCAGCACCGGATAAGCGTCTTTCTTACCTAAATAACCAACAATTCCACACATACTTTACTTACTTCAACACATTAACCACCAACGAAGCTACAGATGTCAGGATACTGACAACAGAAATCCATATTGTCGTACTTGAACCTATTGCAGAGTTCTTTGCCTGAACGCTGTTTGGCTCAACATACAAATAATCATTCTGCTGAAGGTAATAATATGGTGAATTTATCAGATTTGCATCATTTAGATTAAGTCTGTGAACAGACTTTTCTCCAGTAGCATCCTCACGTATAAGCAAGACATTACCACGCTTACCATAGATTGTAAGGTCTCCAGCTCTGGCCAAAGCCTCTATCACACTAATCTTTTCCTGGTCAACATTAAATACACCCGGAGCCTTAACCTCACCGGCTACAGTAACTTTAAAGCTGGCCATTTTAACAGTAACTATAGGGTTTTCCGTCTTTGACATGTACGGAAGTATTTTGTCTCGGATATAATTTTCACATTGTCTCTTTGTCATACCGCCAACTTTCAGCTGTCCGACAACAGGGAAATTAATAAAGCCGTCGTTGTCAACAAGATAAGTCTGCAGTGAACCTGCTCCTGTAGACAAATATCCAGTTGCATTTAGTGTGTTGGTTACAGAAAGGTTGAAAGGCGTTGCAGCCTTTGGATCCGTGGTGCTGACAGTTATCGTCAATAAGTCCTTTGGCATTATTTTTGCATCGAACAAACCTTTTGACGCCGCATAGCTCAATGAATCAGCATTCTGAAAATAAGCAATTTGCTTGCTGCTTCCGCAACTGCCTAACGTCATGCATAAAACGGCAAAAACTATAAAAAAAAGATTTTTTCTCATATTACAAAATGTGACGTATATCGTAAAACTTTGCAAAAATAGTTCTATTTTTTGATATTGGCAAATATTTCAATAATTAAAAATCATAAAGCCTCTTTTGCATAATCTGTACAGACTCAGCAAAAGAGGCTCCATATTCATGCTTCAAGCATTAAAACTTGAAATAGTTTTTCGCGTTATAGTAGCTTATATCCTCAACCATGCGATACAGGCTTTCCTTGTCGTCAGGAAGGAGTCCTTTCTCTACGTCATTGCCAAGCAGGTTACAGAGCAAACGGCGGAAATACTCATGACGAGGATAAGACAGGAATGAACGGCTGTCGGTAAGCATTCCGACAAAGCGGCTCAACAAGCCGAGCACAGACAATGCATTCATCTGTCTTGTCATACCGTCAAGCTGATCATTAAACCACCAGCCGCTACCAAACTGTATCTTGCCCGGACAAGAACCATCCTGGAAGTTTCCTAACATTGTAGCTATAACTTCATTTGCACACGGATTCAGTGTGTACAATATAGTACGTGTAAGCTTACCTTCAGCGTTAAGGTGATCAAGGAAATGGCTCATTGCCTTTGCTGTATTGAATTCACCGATAGAATCAAAACCAGTATCAGGTCCGAGTTTCTTGAACATCAGGCTGTTGTTATCACGGATTGCGCCATAATGGAACTGCTGTGTCCAGTCGCTTGCATGATCCATCTCAGCAAAGATTGTAAGCATGCAATGCTTGAACTGACGAATTTCCTGCTGTGAAAGCTCCTGACCGCGCATAGCTTTTTCAAATATGATTTCTATCTGGCTGTCAGTGTAAGGCTCATCATAGAACTCTTCAATTCCGTGGTCAGAAAGACGGCAACCATTCTCGTGGAAGAAATCGTGACGCTTCTGCAATGCGTCAATCATATCCTGGAATTTAGCAATTGAAACGCCTGCAACTTCGCCCAGCTTATTTACATACTCAGCAAAATTCTTTGTATTGTCAACAGCCATAGCCTTGTCAGGTCTCCAGGCCGGAATCATTTTGATTTCAAATCCGCTCTCGCGTGTCTGCTTATGATATCTCAGATCATCAATAGGGTCGTCTGTTGTACAAACACATTCAACGTTGTAACGACGCATAAAGCCTCTTGCTGTATATTCAGGCTGCTGAAGTTTTTCGTTACATTCATCATATATTTCACGGGCTGTCTTCGGGCTCAAGAGCTTATCTATGCCAAAAGCAGTCTTCAGCTCAAGGTGTGTCCAATGATAAAGCGGGTTTCTGAATGTATAAGGAACAGTCTCAGCCCATTTTTCAAATTTTTCCCAATCGCTAGTTTCTGTTCCTGTGCAATACTTCTCGTCAACGCCGTTAGTACGCATAGCACGCCATTTGTAATGATCACCGCCCAACCACAGCTCTGTTATGCTCTTGAATTTGTGGTCGTTAGCGACCATTTCAGGAATCAAATGGCAATGATAGTCAATAATCGGCATTTTTGCCGCATGATTATGAAATAGATCCTGTGCAGTAGATGTTTCTAGCAGGAAGTTTTCATCCATAAATTTTTTCATGTTTGTTTTTTATTAAAAGCGTTAATTATAATTTTTAAATTTAACTATTTTATTTATGCAAATATACATCTTTTTTTTTGATTTCAGATTATTTTAAATTATATTTGCACAAAATAAAATACATAAACGATGTCCGTATAAGAATAATTTAATATCAGCCATGTCAAAAATAACAAGATCAAACCGAGTTTTGCTTATATACACAGGTGGAACTATCGGTATGGGAAAGAACCCGGATACAGGAGTGTTAGAACCCTTAGACTTCAACCACCTTGTGAGTTGTCTGCCTGAGTTTTCAATGTTGAGAACAGGTATCGAAACTTATCAGTTTACGCAGCCTATAGATTCAAGCGATATGTCGCCTAGATTCTGGTCGCAGCTGGTGAGAATCATTGCTGAGCGATATGACCAATATGACGGATTTGTTATTTTGCACGGAACAGACACAATGGCCTATACCGCGTCTGCACTTTCTTTCATGCTCGAAAACCTGACAAAACCCGTTGTGCTTACAGGCAGCCAATTACCTATTAACCAATTGCGGACAGACGGCAAAGAAAACCTGATAACAAGTATTGAGATTGCGTCTGCGTCTCATCCTGACGGCACAGCCATGGTACCAGAGGTTTGCATCTACTTCAGCGGCAAATTGCTTCGCGGAAACAGATCGACAAAGACCAATGCCGACGGCTTTAACGCCTTCGAGTCGTTCAACTTCCCGCATCTTGCAGAAGCCGGAGTGAACATTATATATCATGAAGAATATATACTGAAGCCTGATTACAGCAAGCCCATGGTGCCGCATACAGCAATCGACCCGAATGTCGTGGTATTCTCGCTGTTCCCAGGATTACAGGAAAAGATTATATACCATGTTCTCGAAGCACCTGAACTGAGGTCTATTGTAATGAGAAGCTTCGGAAGCGGCAATGCGCCAAAAGCTCCATGGCTAACCAGAATTCTGAAAGAGGCCAGCCTAAGAGGAGTGACTATCGTAAACATAAGCCAATGTCTTGCGGGAAGCGTGGAAATGACCAGATACGACACCGGCTACAGACTCAAGAGCACCGGAGTTATAAGCGGATATGACAGCACCGTTGAATGTGCCGTTACGAAACTCATGTGCCTACAGGCAAGATTTACAGACAATAAAATTGTGAAAAGCTACATGAACAAATCAATATGTGGCGAAATAACAATTTAAAATAATAAAAAAGCATAACAAAATTGTTTGTTTCAATATTATTGAATATCTTTGCCTACATAAATGTCTTAAATGAAAATGTACTACATATATAATCATTGGCATTAAAATCATAAATTGAAAATTAATACTTTATATCTGATTTAACAGACAATTAAAAACAAAAAGATTATGAAAGAATTAAAAGGAACAAAGACAGAAAAGAATCTTCAGGAAGCATTTGCAGGTGAATCAATGGCACGCAACAAGTATACATATTTTGCATCTAAAGCAAAAAAAGACGGATATGTACAGATTGCCGCCATATTCGAGGAGACTGCAAAAAACGAGCAGGAGCACGCAAAATTATGGTATAAATATCTGAACGGAAACAAAATCAACGGAACAGAAGCTAACCTTGCTGATGCTGCTGCCGGTGAGAACTTCGAATGGACAGATATGTATGCCCGTATGGCAAAAGAAGCTCGTGAAGAAGGATTTGACGAGATTGCTGCTAAATTCGAAGGCGTAGCTGAAATTGAGAAACATCACGAAGAGCGCTACCGCAAGCTTCTGAAAAACATTCAGGATAAGATGGTATTCTCTAAGGACGGAGACTGCATCTGGCAATGCTCTAACTGTGGACACATTGTAATTGGAAAAGAGGCTCCTAGCATCTGCCCGGTTTGCAACCACGCTCAGGCTTACTTCCAGATTGAAGCAAGAAACTATTAATAAACAAAAACAATACGACAAAAAGGGGATGTGTCTTCGGCACATCCCCTTTTTATATTTATATAAACAAAACTCACGTAAAGATAACGACAGACTGATACAGACAAGTAGTAAAACTAGAGATGTCATCAACAAGCGTCCTGGTTCAACCCTGTTTCAGAATAAAGACATTTAACAGCAACCTTGCAGAATCTAAATGCCCTACTTGTGGTTAATCTACAAAGTCTCTGCATGAGTAACAAAAAGTCATTAATCTACGTGTCGTAACTCAGCCACTTTTGATCCTAAAGTGACTGAGTTACGACACGAAAACAATAGGTTAATGATTTAAAACCTGTAAGCAGTCTTTTACTTAAAGTTTACTCAAAATAAAGCACATATTCAAGCCGTCTATAAGACATATAAGCATATTTTCTTATAGTTTTTCAGACCGGAATGAATATCCGCAACAATACATCCAAGTTCGGACACGTCTGACATAGCAAATACATCTGGTTAATTATCCATGCCGATAATATCGGCATTCATTTATGTATTCATGTCAAACTCAAATTACGCACCCACAACTGCCGCAAGGAGCGCAGCATGTCACTGTTCGGTAAACTCAACAGAAGTATCCTTCCCGACAAAAGTCAGTGTCATGTCCTTACCCTTGCCTCTTATATCAATAAAAGAATTCTTATATCCATAACCCGATGCCGTAACATACTGGTAAAGCAAATAATCAACGCCTAAATAGGTTACCTGTGCGACTCCGGCCTTTGTAAAGAACTTAGCTGCAAGTTGCTCACCTTTATTATTTTTAAAATCAGCCTTTATTATATTCTCAAAACCGGTAGAAGAATAAACAACTTTACCTCTCCGTGACACAATCCACTCGTCGTTGCTCTTCTCCAGCATATACGAATCATCATCCTCGACATTCCATACAGCGGAACCATCAGGGCGCACACGTTTCTCCAGGACAACAGTCTCTTCAGGCATAAACACTTCAACCTTAGCTGAATCAGAAGAGAATACGACATAAGCTGCGGATGATGAATGCTGGTCTACGGCTGACAACAAACGGGTTCCGGCTTCAAATATTCTTATCTTCTTGTCCAAGACTTTAGAATAGGTATACCCCATCGCCGCATCACTTCCACCAATCAGAGGCGTGGTGTTCTCTTGCGCACGACGATACTCTATCCTATACATCTCACCCTTTCCCAAGGTAAGCATGTCGTTCTGCAATGCTATTATATTAAGGGTGTCACAAAACTGTATGGTCTGTCCGTTCCCGATGCTTTCGCCACACAACACAATACAGTTTTTTTTGTGTTTTCCTTTGACCAACTTCCAATTATTATATTTTAATGTAGCCATTCCTACAGAAGAGGCCTTGTTTGCTTTATCAAGCAACATGCCCTGAACAATATGCTTGTTGACCGGCATTACTTCATGCCATTCACCCAACAGTTGTTCCTCTGTATATAATTTTTCTCCACCGCCACACGACATCAGTGCCATCACTGATGCTGCTACAATTATGAAATTTTTCTTCATAGCAAATATATTAAATAAGGTTAATAATTTAGCAGGCGAACATATTCGCCTGCTATTTAAGATAAAAAGACTCGTTTCTTTATAAAATGCGATTACAGTCTGAACTTCAGACAGTCGCTTATCTTTTGCATCGTGGTAAGACGGGTTGGCACAAGAGGAAGCCTGAGAACATTCTCGATCATGCCCATTTCATGAAGCATGGCCTTCACTCCTGCCGGATTGCCGTCAACGAACAACAGATTAAACAAATCTGTAAACTTATGATGTATCTTTCTTGCACTCTCTATCTCGCCTTTCATCTCAAGACGTATCATCCTTGAGAACTCTTTAGGCAGAGCGTTGCCGATAACCGAAATGACACCGGCTGCGCCACATGCTATCATCGGGAACGTGAGTGCGTCGTCACCACTGATGACATCAAAGCCGTCCGGTTTGTTCTTAATAATTTCGTCCACCTGTTCCAGACTTCCGCTTGCTTCTTTTATGGCTACAATGTTCTCGCAGTCACGTGCAAGGCGCACTGTTGTCTCAGCCTTAAGGTTAACGCCCGTCCGTCCGGGTACATTATAAAGCACAACAGGCATATTTGTTGCCCCGGCTATAGCCTTAAAGTGCTGATACAAACCTTCCTGAGACGGTTTGTTATAATAAGGACAAACACTTAATATGCCGTCAATGCCAGAAAAATCTGCCGTCTGAAGCTCGTTTACAACATCAGCCGTATTGTTTCCTCCGCATCCAATCAAGATTGGAACCTTGTCACCCACCTTTTCAACAACAAGCTCTTTAATCTTTTGCTTTTCATCTT
Source organism: Prevotella sp. CAG:255 (assembly GCF_000431195.1). Lineage (NCBI taxonomy): Bacteria > Pseudomonadati > Bacteroidota > Bacteroidia > Bacteroidales > Prevotellaceae > Prevotella > Prevotella sp. CAG:255. Next base: position 57,923 of record NZ_HF986793.1, read on the forward strand.
TTGTCAACGTAGGAGTTTCTCCTGTTGTGGCAAGAATACAAAAGAAATCGGCGCCGTTCTTCAGCTGATAGTCCAACAAATTTTTCAGGACATCATAATCAACCGAACCGTCTGAGGCGAAAGGAGTAACCAAAGCTATGCCTAAACCTTTAAAAATATTTTGCTTCATAAAACAATTTCCATCTTATTAATTGAATGCAAAAATAAACTTTTTATATCAAAACACAAAATAAAAAGCCGTATTTTACACATATCGCTAATTAATGGTGTCAATTAGAACCTATATACAGGAACAGCATTCCGAGCAATACCAGCAACAGGTCAACAGCTTTACTCTTTAAGTTTTTCTCATGCAAGAGCACTGCTCCAAACAGGAACGACACAATAACGCTTCCACGTCTTACCATAGAGACAATGCTTATCATTGCTCCGGGAATGCTCAAGGCATAGAAATAAACAAAATCGGCCGCACTAAGAAAAATACTTATAAGGATTATGCACCAGTCCCATCTGAACCGCGTGGTCTGTCCTGACTTTGGCAGCCATAGCACAACCAGCATGATGCCCATCATGACACACTGATATATGTTATACCAGCTCTGCACCATCATCGTGTCAAGCCCTACTCCGCCCTGGCTTACCGGAGCCATAAGATACTTGTCATAAAGTCCGCTTACAGCACCGAGTACGGCAGCAAGCACGATGAAATATATCCAGCGGTCGTGCTTAAAGTCAATGCCTTCTTTCTTTCCGCTCCTGCTGAGCATAAGAAATGACGCCACCGCAAGAGCCACACCTATCCACTGATATACATTAAGACGCTCGCCAAACACCAGCAGCGCACCGACCAGCACCATTACCGGACGAGTGGCATTAATCGGCCCTACTATGGTCAGTGGCAGATGCTTCATTCCGAAATATCCGAAAATCCACGAGGACAAGACAATGAGACTTTTCAGGACAATATATTTATGAACTTCCCATCCTCCGCCTCCTACATGAAATATGCTTCCGTCAAGAACATTCGTATTATACGAAAGGATTATGAACGGAAGGAAAATAAGCGATGAAAACAGCGTGTTGAGAAACAACACCGGTATTACGGCATTGCCGTCTAATGCCTTTTTCTTAAACGAGTCGTAAAAGCCCAATAGGGCTGCCGACATAAAAGCTAATAATAACCACATTTACCTTAAAAATTATATTTACCTATTTACATTATAGCCGCTATGGCTTAATATTCGATATTTTCCAGAAACAAAGCATTGCCGGGCATACTCTCACCGGCACCCGAACGCCGGCGACCTTCTATAACAGCTCTGAAATCCTGCACACTTATCCGCCCTCGGCCAACATCAACCAAAGTCCCTACAACAGCCCTTACCATGTTACGCAGAAATCTGTTGGCCGTAATGACAAAATGCCAACTATACTCGCCGTCCTTCACCCATCTGGCCTCTGTTACATCACACAAAGTGGTCTTCACGTCGGTGTTGCTCTTGCAGAATGCGGCAAAGTCATCATACTCCAGCAGCATTGCGGCCGCCTCATTCATCTTTTCGAAATCAAGGTCATAAAAAAGTTCGCATGAGTAATGGCGCAAAAACGGATCTTTATGCTGATGAACATAATAATGATAGGTTCTCGACCTGGCGCTGAAACGAGCATGCATATCCTGACAGACAGGAATAACCTTATCTGCAGAAATATCTCTCGGCAAAAGTCTGTTCAGCTTATATACCAGCTGTGGGCCGTCAATATCTTTATCCGTGTCAAAGTGAGCCACCATCATTCTGGCATGAACACCGGTGTCAGTACGGCCTGCTCCTACCACTTGTATTTCTTCACGCAGAAGAGTTGACAAGGCATCCTGCAACTTTTCCTGAACAGAAACGGCATTGGGCTGTACCTGCCATCCGTGATAAGCCGTGCCGTCATATTTAAAATAAACAAAATATCTCTGCATGTATTACGCACTATATGAATAATCCGTGTGCAAAATTACATATTTTTCATAAACTAAAGATATATTGACGAGCGAAAGAAAACAAATAAATCATCTTGACGGGCATTTCCATAAGCCTTTACAGCTCTCCTTCCATAAGTTTTTATGACTAAACTCGCCGGCACAATGGCACAGATACTTATCTTATCATCTTTCTGCAATAATGCCCCAACACTGACAAAGCAAATATCAGAATGTAAATAAGAAGCAGCTGCAGCAGTCCTATCCTAATGCCGTCAACACTTGCCCCGGGCAAAGCCGCCACAAAGGATACGCAGGCATTAAGCAATATCACCACTTTAAGCAGCAGTCCGGCCAACAACGTCTGAAGCCAAGGCAGGAAACTCACAGCAGCCGTCAGTACAGCCCCATAAAGGATAACTGTGGCTGCAGGCACTACAATCATATTGGTAAGGAGGAAATAGCATGAGAAACGGCCAAAATAAAACGCTATCAGCGGGGCCACTCCTATCTGTGCAGCCACTGATACAGCCGTCATCTGCCATACCTGTTTTATTATAGGAATATTGCGGATGCTTCCGGGCATAACTTCCAGAAGCGGACGATAGAATATGATGATAAACAATACAGCGGCAAACGACATCTGAAAACCTACATCATAAAGATATAGCGGACTGCCGGCCAATATGACAACAGCAGCCACTGACAGCGTGTTGAGCGACAGTCTGTTGCGGTTAAGCAAGCTTACAAACGAATAGACCGTAAGCATTACGGCCGAACGAACCACGGAAGCTGACATGCCCACGATAAAGACATAAGACCATATTGCAAGCAGAATCAGCACCTGAGAAACAATCTGCCACCGGCGGCGCGAAAACAACAGCGACAATATTGCGTAGATTATGCCGAGATGCAGACCCGACAAAGCCAGTACATGCGACGCTCCCGACACAGAATACTCCTCTTTCAACTCATCTGAAAGCGAGGATTTATCGCCTAACGTCATTGCCGCCAGTACAGCATACGCCTGCCCGCTGAAGCCCATGTCACTAAAACGCTGCAGCAGTTTGTCACGGAAAACTAATGCGGATATGCGTGCACGCAGAACAACAGACAGCCGACTGAGGTCAACCGCAGCCCCTTTCCATTCGTCTATATATATAAATGTGGTGGCAACATATCCGTGATAAAGCAAATACCGCGCATAGTCAAAATCAGCACCTGCATAATTTGTTGGCTTTTCAAGTAACGAGACTGCCTCTATACCATTGCCTATACGCAGTCTGTCCGCACGCCAGTCTCTGTATATGCTTGCCTTTATCTTCATAGGACGATGCGTATTTACCGTTATCAAGTCGCATCTTACAACTTTTCCCGCAACGACAGGCTGACTGACCACCACAGCCGAATATGCCGTATCTTCCCCGGGCACGGACATATTGACTTCATCCAATTCTCTACACACGAGCATGGCTCCGAGGAAATAGCAAGTAAGAAATATAAGAACAGTCTGCAACACACAACGCCTATACGCTAATAAAGCAAACATTAAAGACACAGCCGTCGCCGCAAACCACGCATCACAAGACACAGCCCCATAAAGAAGCTCGCCCGACACAATGCCTGCTACAAGGAACAAAGCCACACGCAAGACAGGATAAAGCTGTATTTGTCCGTTTGTTTTCATTTATTAAGGCCAACAAGACTATACTGAATAGCCGTTTGCAGTTATGCAAATATACAAATTTATCCCTAAAGCCACCACCATGGCATAAGGTTTTTAGTTATAATATTTACGTTAAAAGCACATACAGAAAATAAACATGTCATGACTATTTTATTTAAAACGACACCCAAGACCATTACAAAACATAACAAAAAGAAAAAACTGCGGTTTTCGTTTTGTTTTGCGCCGGCTTTACATTATCTTTGCGATATGATTATATATTTCTCAGGAACAGGAAACACAAGATGGGCAGCCACCACTCTCAGTGAAAAGACAGGCGAAAAGCTCATTGACATAACAGACATCGCCGGAACCGATGTAAGCTACAAACTCGAGGAAGGCGAACGCCTTGGCTTCTGCTTTCCTGTGCATGGATGGCGGCCGCCGCTCATTGTAAGAAATTTCATCAGAAGGCTTTCAATAATAAATGCTGAAGGCCACTATTGCTATGTCCTTTGTACAACTGGCGACAACGTCGGCGAGGCTGTTGACATTTTCGAAAGAGACCTCAAAAGAATTGGTGTTCATCTAGACAGCGCCTTCTCGCTTATCATGCCCGAATCGTATGTCGGTCTGCCCTTCATGGATGTTGACACACGCGACAAAGAAAAACAGAAAAAAGAAAAGGCGACAGAAGACCTTGAACGTTTTACCGATATGATCATGAAGCGCCAGACTGGCGTAAAAGACCTTGTCATAGGGCGATGGCCAAAAATAAACAGCCGTCTCATCGGCAGTTTCTTCGTAAAGCACCTTATAACAGACAAGCCATTCCATGTAACAGAAGACTTATGCATCAGATGCGGCAAATGTGCCGAAGCATGTCCTGTAAACGACATAATCTGGAGTAAGGGTTCCATGCCTAAATGGAAGCATAACGGTTCGTGTCTGTCATGCTTCGCCTGCTATCATCATTGTCCCAAACATGCCATAGAATACGGCGGCAGGACAAAGAATAAGGGACAATATTTCTTCGAAAAGAACGAAAGACGATAAAAGTTACGTCAAAGCGGCCATATCCAAGCACAATACAACAAGCCGCATATTGCAATACAAAAGATGCCCTTTGAGAGCTCCATTTGGCATTAATCGCAAAACGAAACCTATGCTCTCACACTAAAGAACGTGAGCAAATGTTTTTTTAGCATAAAAAGTCATCACTCATCACAAAGACATGTAACAATCTGGCTACGAATACATTATGGCGTGATGACTTGAATCATAAACTCATCACACGACAACAATCTGAGTTTAAGCAACTTACTGACGTATGTTATGTGTGATGAGTTTTTTCGTAAGATATTTTACCATAACTATAACAACAGCAACGGAAATATCTGCTGAAAAAGACAACAGCAGTTATCTTATAAAGTTGGTGCGTATAGTAGGTTCAACTTCAGGCAGACTTACTCCGGCTTTCTTTCCTGCCTCTATACATTTAAGCAGCCAGGCCATGTTCTGCCCAAGACGGCGCATGGTCTGCATGCCCTCTTCATCCATAAACACGTCTTCCGGCTTATTGCCGTGCACCTGATTCCAATAAACAGAAGGCACTGTAGGCATATTGCATATACCGTAATACTTGTTAAGGTCGTCAAATCCGGCAGAGGCGCCGCCACGCCTGCAACTTACAACCGTTGCTGCCGGCTTGTTGGTATAAAGCGATGCCTTGCTGCAGAACGCCCTGTCCATAAACGGCTTTATGAAACCCGACGGACCGGCAAAGTGAATAGGAGTGCCAAAGATAAATCCGTCTGCCTCGTCAACCTTTTCAAGAAATCTGTTCACTGTGTCTGTGTCATACCAGCAGCGCTTTGTCTGGCTGCACTTTCCACAGCCTATACAGCCCATTATGGGCTTATTGCCGCACCAGAATATTTCTGTATCAATGCCACACTTGGCCAACTCTCCTGCAACAACCTCTAAAGCGGCATGTGTGCATCCGTTAGCCTTAGGGCTTCCGTTTACCAATAAAACCTTCATAATATCTGTGTCTTTAATATAAATTACTTCAGTAAAATAAAGAAGGACGAACTGCCCGAGAGTTCTCAGACATGTCCGTCCCCAAAAGGTATATTATTTTCATTCAATATACACGCGGACCGAAGATGGCTGTTCCTACACGAACCATCGTACTGCGGCACTGAACGGCAATCTGATAATCGTCGCTCATTCCCCATGAACGCTCGCAGAAAGCATCATCATCGGCAAAATAACGGGCCTTAACCTCATCAAAGAAATCGGCTGCCGTGTTAAACTCGCGCCTAATCTGATCCTCATCGTCAACATTAGAGGCCATCATCATCAAGCCGCAGATCTGCACATTGTGAAGCTCGCGCCACTCACCTTCCTCAAGTAGCTCGCGGCAGGCATCAAGGGTGAGCCCGTATTTGGTTGCCTCTTCGGCAATATGCAGCTCAAGCAGCACCTTGATTACGCGGTCATGCTTTGCGGCATGCTTGTTTATCTCCTTCAGAAGTTTCAGAGAATCGACAGCTTCAATCATCGAAATATAAGGTGCTATGTATTTCACCTTATTGGTCTGAAGATGTCCTATAAAGTGCCACTCGATGTCATCAGACAAGGTCTGCTGCTTTTTTGACAGTTCCTGCTCATGACTTTCACCGAAAACGCGCTGCCCGGCATTATATGCAGCCTCGACATATTCATCGGGATGAAACTTACTCACGGCCACAAGGCGCACGCCCTGAGGCAGAGTGTCTGTTATTTTTTTCAGATTAGCCGCAACGTCAACATTCATTATTGAAGCGCCTCCTCCGCTTTCTGTCCGTCCTGTTCATACTCAGGTTTGTCGTCAACTTCAGGCTTCTTCAGCATCTGATTGTGCTCAAACACGTCCATGATCTGAGTTTCAGCAATGCTGGCGATAACATAGTCGATCATTGTTCCGCCCATAACCTCGTCAATGCTCTTTACAGCTCCTGGCAATGTGCTGCCGTGAACGAGATAATTTACGTTAGACTTTTTCTCTTTTTCAGTCTTGTCGTCAATGGTGATAAACTGCAGTTTGGTCTTGTACCAGCGGTCGGCAGAAGGAGAGTCGCTGAAGAAAATTTCACCATAAGCGGCTTTCTTAATATCCTTAACCTCAAACTCGCCACTGATATAAGATGACATTTCTTCAATTATGCTTGCCTCTGCCTCTGTAAAACTGAGCGCATCGACAACATACAGCTCCGTTACTTTCTTCTGACTTCCGTCTTCCATCGTCTTTTCGTAACGTATTTTGCACTCAAACCATGTTGATGTTCTACTTCTCATATTATCCTTTATAAAATTAAATCTGATAAAAAACTATATTTATCTTACCCCTGCGGGCTGATAAAATCGTGCAAAAGTAATTAAATATCCCGACAACACAAAATCAGAAATAATAAATTGAAGGGCATATATTAATATTTCTTTAATTAAAACGAACGGCATCCATGACCATGCCATCCGGTCAGCATCAACCAGACAACAGCTTTAAAAGCTATTCTTTTTATTAAAGAAATCTTTGCAAATCTCTAAAAACAGCATTGGTTCAGCGGCTATTGTCTCCCACAACCGTTTGCCACCCTTAAGCACACGCTTGTCTACATAGTCAACAAGTTCAGGATTTGTCTTCTTGTAACGTATACGCATGGCATTAAGACTTATGACGTTGCCCGTCATGAACGGAACCACAACGCTGTCGCCGGCAAGGCTTATGCCGTAGATTGTAGATATGTTCATCTTGCCAAGCTGCATGTTCTGCGAGTCTACCCCATTCCACCAATACATCTTGCCGACTTCGTTTTCACCTTCTTTATATACAAACTGCCGTATGGTTTTCTTGGGTTTAAGCAGAGACGGATTAGCCACAAGATGCGACTCAAGATGGTCATACTTGCCGCTGGCCGACGTCTTTTTCACAAAATCTATACTCCTCACATTGTCGGCGCTATATGAAACGGCATTATTGCCGTCGGGCGCAGGAGACAGTGTGAACGATGTGTTCATGCGCTTAAACAACTTGCCGTCCACCCAATAAGTCTGAACATATCCTTCCACCGTGCTTCCGTCTGTAAGAGTTAGACGCACATGATCGTTTTCAGGGTCGCGCGTTTCCTGAGCAACGGCACAGGCCGAAAACGCAGCAAAAAGGAACAAGAACAATATTTTTCTCATAAAATAACATTATTACCAATTCAACAATACGCCCACAGAAAGGAGCAGACCATAGATAAACATATTGCGTGCGGTGTCGCCAAGCACCATGTTGAGAGCCTTACCTTTATTTATACGCACCATCTTGCGGTAAGCCGCGTAATGAGGTATGAGATAAAGGAAAGGAAGCAAGAATGCACAGATGTGTCCTTCGAGCAAAAACGCAACGCCAAAGACCAATGCCATTATGCCAGAACAGAGATAGGCTGTGCGCCCGGCTTCGGCACCCACCCTAACAATGAGCGTCTTCTTGCCTGCCCTTGCATCGTTGTCGATGTCGCGATAGTTGTTGACAAGCAACAAAGTGTCGATGACAAAGCCGCAGGCCAACGAGGCTATAAACACCTCAAACGTAAACCTGTCGGTCTGGAGATAATAGGTAACACACACGGGAATAATTCCGAAAAACACTAACACGAGCACATCTCCAAGACCAAGATATGACAGCAATGTGGTGTAAAGGAAACAGAACACCACGCAGAACGCCCCGACAAGTATCATCTCCAAGCCGCCATATATCACCAGCGGCAGACCTATACAGCAGGCTATCACCGTTGTTATTATTATTGCACGGCGCATGGCTTTGGGTGTTATCCAGCCTTGTGCGCACGCACGGCGCGGCCCGAGACGTGTCTCGTCGTCGTTGCCACGGACAAAGTCAAAATAGTCGTTAATGAAGTTGGCGTCAATCTGCATAATGAATGCAAACAACACGCACAACAAGGCCGGCATCCAGCCGAAATCGTCGAGCCCGAGGTCTCTTGCCGCAAATGCCAAACCTATCATAACAGGCACGGCTGCCCCCGTAAGCGTCTTCGGACGCGAGGCCAGCATCCACGCTTTTGCAGAGTTTGTATCTATTTGTTTTTCGTTCATGATTTAATCTTTTATATTATGCCCATAGGACAGACCGCAATGCCGCCGGACGTAAACAAGCTATGCCTTGCGCATTGCATTCTCCAAGAGAAAGGCATGCCGGCGTACCTCATGGCGCACAGGAGGGATGACAAGCAACGGCATGCTGCCGGCTAAAAACCCTTATCAAGCCACTACACCTATAAATTAATGCTTCAGGTAACATCCACGGGCGAATCACTTGCAAAAGTAAACATTATATCGTATATTTGCAAGAAATTAATGATTCTTAAAGCTATGATTGACAAGAATGTAAGTCTGGACCTTATGGCTTTTATCGAAACAGATATACTGCCTCGCTATGCCGAATTTGACAAAGCTCACAATCTTACTCATGTTACACGCGTGATAAACCGCTCGATCAAGCTGGCGCAGAAGATTGGTGCCGACGTCAATATGGCTTATGCCACGGCAGCTTACCACGACCTTGGACTGGAAGGGCCGCGCGCCATACACCACGTAACGAGCGGAAAGATTCTGGCTGCCGACATGCGCCTGCGCAAATGGTTCTCGACAGAGCAGATAAAAATAATGAAAGAGGCCGTTGAAGACCACAGGGCATCAGCCTCGCACGCGCCACGAAGCATCTACGGAAAGATAGTGGCCGAGGCAGACCGCGACCTAGAGCCAGAGACAGTGTTCAGAAGGACAATAGAATATGGCATAGACCACTATCCTGAAAAGAACAAAGAGGAACAATGGAAACGCTTCTGCGAACATCTTGAAAACAAGTATTCAGCCCACGGATATATCAAGCTCTGGATACCCGGATCGGAGAACGAGAAAAGCCTGAAGCAGATAAGAGACCTGATAATACAGCCTGCGCGGCTGAAAGAAATATTCGACAGGATATATGCAGAGGAGACTGCAGAATGACTATGCCACGACAAACGACCATAAAAACAACGACATCAAACAAAGGATAAAGATGAAGACACTTATAACAACAGCCTTGGCCCTGCTGATGTCTGTTGCAGGACAGGCACAGAAGGCAGACACGCTTCGCCATGAGGTGATGCTTGAGACGACAAAAGGAAACATACGCATAGCACTATACAACGAGACACCGCGCCATCGCGACAACTTTATCAGGCTTGTGAAGGAAGGCTTCTATGACGGCTTGCTGTTTCATCGCGTGATAGACAGATTCATGATACAGACAGGCGACAGCGCGAGCCGACATGCCGCTCCGGGACAGCTACTTGGCGACTCGCCCGAAAGCTACAAGGTGAAGGCCGAAATAACGTATCCTGCCCTATTCCACAAGCGCGGAGCCGTGGCAGCAGCACGCGAAAGCGACAATGTAAACCCCGAAAGAGAGTCGTCGGCATCTCAGTTTTATATCGTCTACGGCCGCCGTTTCAACGACAGCATGCTCGACGACGTGCAGCTGAAACTGGACAAGAACACAGGCGGAACAGTGAAACTGACACCCGAAATAAGAGAAGCCTACAAGCGCTTAGGCGGTACCCCTCACCTCGACGGACAGTATACGGTATTCGGAGAAGTAATTGAAGGGCTTGAAACCGTTGACAGCATACAATGGGTTGAGACCGACAAGAACGACCGCCCCGTTGAAGACATAAAAATCATACGTGCAACAGTGATAAAATAACACGTCCAAACGACAGAAACTCATGTCTGATGCCAAGCTGGCAACATATGCGACGGGCCGTATACGGAGGCAACATAAGAATGCAGAATGTAAGAATACCGGCCGCATTCAGCACAAAACGTAAGTTGACTATATGCACTCTCAGGCAGGCAAAATAGCAAACGGAACGGCAGCACACGTGCCATTTGAGCGCAGGAGACGACCATTTTCAGCCTAAAATCAGGCATCAGCCATGCTAAAACATAGCTTTTTGGGGGATAAAACAATATAAATCGTCATATAAAATACTACATATTAAGGCGTAAAAGGCTACCTTTTAGAGTGCAAAAGGTGGCCTTTTGCATTATATAAGACATCGTCCAGCTGCACACTTTGCATAACATTGGCAGTATACCGTTGGCATACTGCACTTTACGCATGCACACTCCAAACTGCGATATTTACGCAAAAAAGATTTAGAATACAGAATTATGCAGTATGAGAGCGTCATGAAAAATCAAAAAGAAAGCAAAAAGCGGAAAATGCGAACCACACGCAACACTACGCCGAAGGACAACATCACCTATTTAAGATATTTTTGAGATATTCTTCAAAATAACGTCCCTATATTCCAAAATTCTTTGTATTTTTGCACAAGCCAAACAACATCTTTTCAGACAAAAGTCTTTTGTCTGCATTAGGTCCAGGTTGTTTACCGTATGAAAAGTCTGCTCCGCTGACAGACCTATCAGTCACCGTAAGCGAGAAGACTTTGCATTCATCAAAAAAGAACAATTCTAAGTATGAACGTTTTAGAACTAAGTGAACAGGAAATTGGCAGACGCCAAAGTCTTCAGGAGCTGCGCGATATGGGAATCGACCCATATCCTGCCGCCGAGTATCCAACAAATGCTTTCTCAACAGACATTAAAGCGGAATTCAAAGACGAAGAGCCGCAGAGAGAGGTGTGCATAGCAGGCCGCATGATGAGCCGCCGCGTAATGGGTAAAGCATCTTTCGCCGAGATTCAAGACTCAAAGGGAAGAATACAGGTTTATATCACACGCGACGACATCTGCCCCGGCGAAGACAAGGACATGTATAATAAGGTCTTCAAAAGACTGCTCGACATCGGCGACTTCATCGGCGTTAAAGGCTTCGTATTCAGAACACAGACAGGCGAAATCAGCGTACACGCACAGAGCCTGACACTGCTGTCGAAAAGCTTAAAGCCGCTGCCTATCGTTAAATATAAAGACGGTGTGGCATACGATAAGTTTGAAGACCCGGAGCTGCGCTACCGCCAGCGCTATGTAGACCTCGTTGTCAACGATGGCGTGAAGGAGACATTCCTGAAACGTGCCACCGTGTTGAGAACTCTGAGAAACTCTCTCGACGAGGCAGGATACACTGAAGTTGAAACCCCAATACTGCAGTCTATCCCAGGCGGAGCATCTGCACGCCCGTTCATAACCCACTTCAACGCGCTGAACGTTGAGATGTATATGCGTATCGCAACAGAGTTGTATCTGAAACGACTCATTGTAGGAGGATTCGAAGGTGTTTACGAAATAGGCAAAAACTTCCGCAACGAAGGTATGGACCGCACTCACAACCCCGAGTTCACCTGCATGGAGCTGTACGTACAGTATAAGGACTACAACTGGATGATGTCATTCACAGAGCAGCTGCTTGAGAAAATATGTATCGCCGTAAACGGAAAGCCCGAAAGCGTAGTCAACGGCAACGTGATAAGCTTTAAGGCTCCATACCGCCGTCTGCCTATACTTGACGCCATCAAAGAGAAGACAGGATACGACCTCAACGGAATGGACGAGGACCAGATACGCGAAGTATGCAAGAAGCTCAACATGGAAATAGACGACACCATGGGCAAAGGCAAGCTGATAGACGAGATATTCGGCGAATTCTGTGAGGGTACATTCATACAGCCAACATTCATCATCGACTACCCTGTAGAGATGTCTCCTCTGACAAAGATGCACCGCAGCAAGCCCGGACTGACAGAGCGCTTTGAGCTTATGGTAAACGGCAAGGAGCTTGCCAACGCATATTCTGAGCTTAACGACCCGATTGACCAGGAGGAAAGATTCATCGAACAGATGAAACTAGCCGACAAGGGCGACGACGAAGCAATGATCATCGACCAGGACTTCCTGCGTGCGCTGCAGTACGGAATGCCGCCTACAAGCGGTATCGGCATCGGTATCGACCGTCTGGTTATGCTCATGACAGGCGAAATGTCTATTCAGGAAGTGCTGTTCTTCCCGCAGATGCGCCCGGAGAAAAAGGCTCCGAAGAGCACCGTTGCAGAATGGCAGGCTATTGGTGTGCCTGAAGAATGGGTGCCCGTATTCAACAAATGCGGCTATAATCTTACATCAGACATCAAGGATGTTAATCCGCAGAAACTGCAAATGGACGTATGCGGAATAAACAAGAAATACAAACTCGGCTACGAAAATCCCAAAGTAGACGATTTTGCGAAATGGATTGAGAACGTAAACAATTCTGATAACGAATAATTCTTATGCGGTGACACACCGGCAGGCCGTAAAGTCTGCCGGCTTGTCACCGCAATGCATAAATACATTTTATGCACGGATTATAAATAATAAATCATAAATCGAAAAGATGTACGATTGCGGAAGAATAGCAGTTATTGGCGGCGGGAGCTGGGGCACCGCCAATGCCAAGATTGTCGGAAGCTGGGCTACCGCCATTGCCAAGATTGTGGTGGGGCACACACATCATTTAGGATGGTATATGCGCCGTGACGACCGCATTGAAGACTTCAGGAGGCTCGGACACAATCCGGCATATCTTACAAGCGTTCGCTTCAACATTGACGAAATAGAATTCTCGAGCGACATCAACAAAATCGTTCAAGCATACGACACTCTTATATTCGTTACACCTTCACCTTACCTCAAGAATCATCTGAAAAAGCTGAAGACACGAATTAAAGACAAATTCGTAATTACCGCAATAAAAGGTATTGTGCCTGACGAGAACCTGGTGTGTTCAGAATATTTCCATCAGGTTTATGATGTTCCTTACGAAAACTTGGCATGTCTTGGAGGTCCGTCGCATGCCGAAGAAGTGGCTCTTGAGCGTCTTTCATACCTGACTGTAGGATGCAGCGACCGCGAAAAGGCGCTGGCGTTCTCTGAGATACTGGCCAGCGAATTCATCAAGACTAAAATCAGCAGCGATGTTATCGGCATTGAATACTCGTCTGTGCTGAAGAATGTCTATGCAATTGCAGCCGGAGTATGCAGCGGCCTTAAGTATGGAGACAACTTCCAGTCGGTACTTATGTCAAATGCTGTACAGGAGATGTCGCGCTTTCTCAAGACAATACATCCTATAGACCGTAACATAACCGACTCAGTTTATCTTGGCGACCTGCTTGTTACGGGATATTCCAACTTCTCGCGAAACCGCACATTCGGAACAATGATCGGCAAAGGATACAGCATAAAGAGCGCTCAGATTGAGATGGAAATGATTGCCGAAGGCTATTTTGGCACAAAATGCATGAAAGAGATTAACCGCCACTGCCATGTAAACATGCCTATCCTTGATGCCGTTTACAACATTTTGTACGAACGCATATCTCCACAAATTGAAATAAAGCTATTAACCGATTCTTTCAGATAAGAATCACAAAAATCAATAAGCAATGAAAAATATCACATTAGATGTATCTAAAGCCGTTCAGTTTCTTAAAGAAGGAACAGTAAAAAATTATGAAGCTAAAGTAAAAGAGGCACAAGAGGCTCTTGAAAACGGCACTTGCCCTGGCAATGATTTCTTAGGCTGGCTACATTTGCCATCATCTATAACACCTGAATTTCTGAAAGAAATACAAGACTGCGCAAACACTTTACGCGAAAACTGCGAGGCTATTGTCGTTGCAGGTATCGGCGGAAGCTACCTTGGAGCACGTGCAGTGATTGAAGCCTTGAGCAACTCTTTCTCATGGTTAATCGGCGACAAGAGCAACCCAACAATTCTTTTCGCAGGAAACAACATCGGCGAAGACTATCTGTATGAGCTGACTGAATATCTTAAAGACAAGAAATTTGGCGTAATCAACATATCTAAATCAGGAACAACAACAGAGACGGCCCTCACATTCAGACTGCTGAAGAAACAATGCGAGGAGCAAAGAGGCAAAGAAGAGGCAAAGAAAGTCATAGTTGCCGTTACTGATGCAACGAAAGGTGCTGCAAGAGCAGCTGCCGACAAGGAAGGCTACAAGACATTTGTTATTCCAGACAACGTAGGCGGACGCTTCTCTGTGCTCACTCCGGTAGGTCTTCTGCCAATAGCATGTGCTGGATTCAACATAACAAAACTTGTTGAAGGTGCTGCTGATATGGAAAAAGCATGCGGAAAGGATGTTGCCTATGAAGAGAACCCGGCTGCCGTTTATGCTGCTGTACGCAACGGACTTTATGATCAGGCAGGCAAGAAAATCGAAATAATGGTTAACTACCAGCCCAAACTGCACTTCATCAGCGAATGGTGGAAGCAGCTGTTCGGCGAAAGTGAAGGTAAAGACAACAAGGGTATATTCCCTGCTTCATGCGACTTCACGACAGACCTTCACTCTATGGGACAGTGGATTCAGCAGGGCGAACGCTCA
Source organism: Prevotella sp. CAG:255 (assembly GCF_000431195.1). Classification (NCBI taxonomy): domain Bacteria; kingdom Pseudomonadati; phylum Bacteroidota; class Bacteroidia; order Bacteroidales; family Prevotellaceae; genus Prevotella; species Prevotella sp. CAG:255. The sequence goes on from NZ_HF986793.1 coordinate 73,008, forward strand.
ATATATGAAACTGTTATCAGCGTTGAAGAGCCTGCAAAGAAACTCCTCTTCCCTAACGACGAGGAAAATCTTGACGGTCTGAACTTCCTTGCCGGCAAACGTGTTGACGAAGTGAACAAGATGGCAGAGCTCGGAACACGCCTCGCACATGTTGACGGAGGTGTGCCAAACATCAGAATTTCAGTTCCTGTGCTGAATGAATACTACATCGGACAGCTTATCTACTTCTTTGAAAAAGCCTGCGGTATAAGCGGCAATATATTAGGAGTTAATCCGTTTAACCAGCCCGGTGTTGAGGCTTACAAGAAGAATATGTTTGCCCTTCTTGACAAACCCGGATACGAGGAAGACAGCAAGGCAATAAAAGAACGCCTCGCAAAAGAGAAATAATTATATCCGGAAAAAGCCATGAGCGATTCATGGATAAAGGACTAAGAAGGTACGCTAAAAGCGCAAAATAAGCGCAAGTAAATCTGCGTATGTGCGTATAATCAAACTATATGACATATTATGTTTGAAAAAGAAATTAAACAATATCTAGAAAGACACGGCTTTGAGGCTTTTAAGCCCAAAGCCGTTCTTTTTGACATGGACGGAGTTCTATATAACAGCATGCCCTATCACGCAGTCAGCTGGCATAAGTCGATGGAGAGGTTCGGACTGAATATCTCACCGGAAGAAGCCTACCAATATGAAGGGATGAGGGGTGTTGAAACGATAAAGCTATTGGCCAAGCGCCAATGGAACAAAGAACTGACAGACGAAGAAGCCGCCAACATGTATGAAGAGAAATCAAACGAGTTCAGAAAATGCCCCAAAGCAGAGAAGATGGACGGCGTTGAAGAACTTATGAGAAAAATAAAAGCTGACGGTCTGAAAATTGTTGTTGTAACAGGAAGCGGGCAAAGAAGTTTGCTGGAAAAATTAGAAAGCGAGTTCAACGGACTTATACACCATGAACTGATAATCAGCAGCTTTGACGTGAAACACGGAAAACCCAACCCGGAGCCCTACCTATGCGGACTGAAGAAGGCGGGCGTCATGCCGTGGGAAGCCATTGTTGTTGAAAATGCTCCCCTAGGAGTAAGAGCCGGCGTTGCTGCCAACGTATTCACCGTTGCAGTAAACACAGGTCCGCTGCCACAAAAGATGCTTGCAGACGAAGGAGCCAACTTGATATTTGAAAGCATGCCGTCATTCAGGGATTCGTGGAATTTACTAAGCGAAAACTGGAAAAACCGATAACGAAAAAACAAAATACCGCAGGACCAGAATAACTGTAAAGAACAAAAAATCTTTAGTTGGCAAACATAAATAAAAGGACAATACCCACATGGGCATTGTCCTTTCGCATATAATAGTACTGTTGAAAAAACGTATTATCCGTAGATTATCTTTCCGTTTTCATCTTCATAAGGAGCAAGGTCCTTAGCATACTGGTTCATGGCACGAAGGCTCATACCCATTGAAGAGAATCCGCCGTCATGATAAAGATTCTGCATTGTCACCTTACGTGTGAAGTCAGAGAACATCATTACGCAATAGTTTGCACACTCTTCAGCATCAGCGTTGCCGAGCGGAGACATCTTGTTGGCAAAATCCATGAGGTTGTCCATGTCCTTAATTCCCTTACCTGCTGTAGTAGGTGTAGGTGACTGAGAGATTGTGTTGATGCGGACATTCTTCTCACGTCCATAAATATATCCGAAGCTGCGTGCTATACTCTCAAGCATGCTCTTGGCGTCTGCCATATCGTTGTAGCCGAAGAATGTACGCTGAGCTGCAACATAAGTGAGGGCAACCACTGAACCATACTCGGCAATGGCATCCTGCTTCTTGGCAACCTGCAACATCTTGTGGAAAGAGATGGCAGAAATGTCGAGAGTCTTCTGCAGATAATTGTAATCAAGATCGTCGTATGTACGGTGCTTACGCACGTTAGGACTCATTCCGATAGAATGGAGCACGAAGTCGATTTTTCCGCCAAGCAGCTGAACAGACTCGGCAAATACCTTCTCCAAATCCTCAACACTTGTAGCATCAGCTGCTATGACAGGAGCGTTGAGCTGCTTGCTCAGCTGATCAAGTGTACCCATGCGCAGCGCCATTGCTGTGTTGCTCAAGGTTATTGAGGCGCCTTCTTCTACAGCCTTCACGGCTACTTTCCATGCTATGGATTCTTCATTAAGCGCGCCGAAAATAATACCGCGCTTACCTTTCAACAAATTTTGAGTCATCTTTAATTTATTTCTTTGATTTAATTTTAGAGTGCAAAGTTACAACTTTTACACAAAATAGGCAAACATTTAAAGTTAAGAATTATTAGCACAAGCCACTTGACGGCTTACAAACTCATTACAGAATAAGCAGCCGTCATAAAAATCAATAAAGCAAAATTGGCTATAACGCCACTGACATACAGCCTAAAGAATCACTGCTGTTCCGCTGCACGACACCATAAGCATTGAGCCTGACTCGCCTACGGTTTCATAATCGAGATCAATACCGACAACGGCATTGGCTCCAAGAGCCTCGGCACGCTGCGTCATCTCTGCCAGCGCATTGTCTTTAGCCTTGCGCAACACTCCCTCGTAAGAGCTGCTACGGCCTCCGAAGAAATCTCTGACGCCTGCCAGAAAATCCTTAAACACATTGGCACCTACAATAACCTCGCCCGTCACTACGCCGAGATACTCCCTTACAGGTCTGCCTTCAATGGTCTGAGTTGTTGACAATAACATAATCGTATGATTTTTCTGTTACACATTTCTTTCCTTTACATCAAAATAATTGCTGACGGCAATATCTGTGGAGCGAGCTATTCGCTCCATGAAATCTCAGCACTGCCGAAACATTTGTGATGGTCTTCATCATAAACCACACAGAACTGGCCGGGAGCAACACCTTGTATAAGATGTTCTGAATGCACCACATATTCGCCATCTGCCTTACGTTCTAGCCTTGCCGGATGATATTCGGGCGTATGACGTATCTTGAACGTTACGCTTACCTCACCGGCATCGCCCCAAGGATTGCATGTAAGGAAATGGAAATCATGTATGCTGAAGTCTTTCTTATAAGCCGTAAGCGGCTCATATCCCTTACTTACATAAAGTATGTTCTGCTTCATGTCCTTCTTGACCGCATACCAGGGTCCGCCTCCGAAACCGAGTCCGTGGCGCTGACCTATAGTGTGAAACCACAAGCCTTTGTGCTTGCCAAGCTTCTTTCCTGTCTCCAGCTCGAGCACGTCGCCGGGATTTTCACCGAGATAGCGCCGTATATAATCATTATAATTTATCTTTCCAAGAAAACAGATGCCCTGACTGTCCTTACGCTTTGCATTAACAAGATGTTCGCGTTCGGCAATCTCGCGCACCTCTTCCTTCATGTAATGTCCTATTGGAAACAATGCCTTGCGCAACTGCCAGTCGTATATCTGTGCAAGAAAATCGGTCTGGTCTTTCACCGGATCGGGACTTGTAACGAGCCACTTCTGCCCGTCTATGATTTCGGTCTGTGCATAATGCCCTGTTGCTATCAAGTCATAATCGTGCCCGGCCTTCAGGTCGAAAGCTCCAAACTTTATCAGACGGTTGCACATCACGTCAGGATTGGGCGTAAGACCATTGCGCACCTTGTCCATAGTATATTTAGTAACCTGCTCCCAATACTCCTTATGACAGTCGATCACCTGCAGCCTGCAGCCATATCTGGCAGCAACGGCTGTGGCCATCTCGAGGTCTTCCTCGCTCGAACAGTCCCACTCCTCTTCTTCCTCGGGACCTATCTTTATATAAAAGCAATCGGGATGCAATCCCTGACGGGCCAACTCATAAACCACCACTGAGCTGTCTACTCCGCCGGAAAGCAGCACTGCAATCTTTTTATCTTTCAGATTCTCCATCGCAAATCATTTTTTCGTGATGCAAACATACATAAAAATAACGACATTCTACGATAATTTACCAACAAATATGAGCTTACATGCACGAATAATGAGCCGCAACTGCGGCTGAAACATTCTGAACAGAATGGGATATTCAGGAACAATCAGCTTATAGCCCCTTTCCGGTTAAGGGCTCCAGAAGTGGCATGGCGAGAAAATAACAGCCTAAAAGAATGATTTATCGTAAAATCGCGCTTCACGTTTAACGCGCTGTATATCAAGAGATTAGCCCAAACAAGAAAATATAGCGGGAAATCAGACAATGCAAAAGACCACGTTTTGCATCATAAAAGGGCACATTTTATAATGCAATAAGCCGTCTTTTGCAACGCAAAAGGCTGATTTTTGCAGCGCAAACCAATGTGTTTCAGGCAGAAAACAACAAAAATATGCATGAACAAGCAGGCTGAAGTGCATGAGAAACGGCAAGAAACAAGAATATTGTGGATTTGTTTTTCTAGAACGGAAAATAATTTTGACAATATTTTTTACCGGCAAATCTATCAGAAATGGACGATTTATAACCTAGAGGAAAAACATGGGATGCAAGGCAGACATAAATTTAGATGCAAGGCTCTGAAAAACAACATGGCCAAAGACCGGTGTAAAACCATGTCTTTGGTCACGCTTGTTATAATGTTTTTGTCAACTAAACTTCAACATTAAATTGATGCCCATATCCAGTCATAGAAGAAGCTGCATACACCGCAAAGAAGCACACCGGCTGTGCAGATGGCAAGAGCCAGTTTAGTGTTGCAGTCGCTCTTGAATGTAGGCAGAGGATTCTCGGCAGACTTGATGTACATTGCCTTAACAATGAGAAGATAGTAGTAAAGACTTATCACTGTATTGATCAAAGCAACGAACACTACTATGTGAGTAAGTACAGAACCTTCCTCCAATGCTGCCATGAAGACGAAGAACTTGCTGAACATACCTGCAAACGGAGGAATACCGCCGAGAGAGAACAGCGCAAACGTCATAAGCAATGACAGTTTGGGGTTAGTTGTATAGAAGCCGTTGTATGCATCCATCTTGGTAACACCATTGTTGTTTTCCTCAACAACGCTGATTACGGTGAATACTGCAAGGTTGGCCACTACATAAACCAGCACATAGTAAGACAGGGCAGCTACGCCAAGAGCATTGTCGCCAATAACTGCCAGCATGATGTAACCTGCCTGTGAGATAGAACTGAAGGCCATGAAGCGCTTGAGCTCTTTCTGGCGGATGGCAAACAGGTTGGCGATGGTGATACTGAGCACAACGAGCACATACATAACGTAAGTCCAATACGGAGTGAGCGGAGCAAACACCTTCATGAGGATAGCCATGAGTGTAAATGCGGCAGCACCCTTAGAGATTACGCTAAGATAACCTGTAACCGTTGTAGGAGCACCCTGATATGTGTCAGCAGTCCAGAAGTGGAAAGGAACAAGGCTGATCTTGAATCCTAATCCGCTCATGAAGAATACCATACCCATTACGTTCATTGTAAGGTTCTGCTTCTGAGCAAGAACTGTTGCAACGTCATCGAAGTAGAGAGTACCTACTCCACCATAGATGAACGAAATACCATAAAGCATTATTCCGCTTGAGAATGTAGCAGTAAGGATAAACTTGGCTGCTGCCTCAGCTGAATTATGACGGTATTTGTCGAGCGCAACAAGACATGCCATAGGCACAGATGCCATTTCGAGTCCGAGAAAGAACATCAGGAAGTGGCCGGCGCTCATCATCATGTTCATACCGAGCAGGGTTGAAACAGTTAGCATGTAGAACTCGCCTTCTTTGAAAGATGTATCCTGACGGCTCAGCCACTTACGGCTCTGAATGAGCACGATGAGTGTACCTGCAGCCAGAATAGTCTTCATAACGTTCACAGCCGATGTTGTAACATACATTCCGCCAAATGCCGAAACCGGCTCCTGAGGGAAGATGTTGATAATCACCTGAGCAAGCATCAGAATGCAAACCAGCGGATTGAACCACTTGCGCTCACTGTTGCGCGATGATGCAAAATCGGCAATAAAGACGATAATAAGGATAGCCATCAATGTGGCTTCCGGAATCATATTAAGAAATTGACTGTAATTCATTTTTCTGCTGATTTATTATATTGATGCAATAGCTGAAACATTGTTAATCTGGTCAAGGATTGGTATCATTGCATTGTCGATAACCTCACTGGCCCACAACGGAGCAAGACCAAGTCCTGCTACGCAGAATATAAGGCAGCATACAGCCACGCGCTCATCCCATGTTGCGTCGGTAAGTGTCAGATAATGCGGATCAGCAACCTTCTGATAAAGAATCTTGCCGACAACACGCAAGATGTAGACAGCCGTAACAACAATACTTGTACAAGCTACGATTGTACATGTACGGTGGAACACATCGTTATTAGCAAAAGAACCGACAAAGATTGTCATCTCAGCTACGAATCCTGAGAAGCCCGGCAAACCGAGGTTAGCCAAACCGGCGATAACATAACCCACGCTGAGGAAAGGCATAATCTTCATCAGACCGCCAAGCTTGCGTACGTCACGTGTGTGTGTACGGCCGTAGATCATACCGATGAGGGCGAAGAACAGGGCTGTCATCAATCCGTGAGAAAGCATCTGAAGAATAGCTCCTGTGCAAGCTGTCTTGGTCATCATAAGCAATGCGAACAATACAAGACCGCAGTGAGAAACAGAGGAATATGCATTGATATACTTCAGGTCGGTCTGAACACATGCAGACAGAGCACCATATACAACAGAGATTGTTGTCAGGATCAGGAATATCCATCCAAGCTCGTGAGCAGCATCAGGCAGAAGGAACATGGCAATGCGGAAGCAGCCATAACCTCCAAGCTTCATAAGCACGCCGGCGTGAAGCATTGACACAGCTGTAGGCGCTGATGCGTGACCGTCGGGGCTCCATGTGTGGAACGGGAACAGTGCTCCGAGAACGCCGAATCCGATAAACACGAACGGGAAGAATACCTTCTGAACTTCAACAGGAATATTATGCATTGCTGCAATCTCAAGGATGTTCATCGTGGTTGCACCGCTACCGAAATAGATTCCGATAATACCAAGAATCAACAATGCAGATCCGCCCATGAGCATAAGAGTAAGCTTCATTGCTGAATACTCCTTGTTACCACTACCCCATACACCGATAAGAAGATACATAGGGATGAGGGCAACCTCATAGAACATAAACATTGTGAACAGGTCGGTGCTGATGAAGAAGCCATACACACCGGTGCTCAGCAGAGTAAACCACAGGAAGTATTCCTTTGTCATGGGTTTCAGCTGCCAAGATGCAAAAGTACCAGTAAACACGATGATGCTTGAAAGCAGAAGCATAACCACAGATATACCGTCAACACCTACAGAGTAGGCAATGTTCAGCGGCGCAAACCAAGGAATGCTGTATGTGAACAACATCTCGTCTGTGTTGCCTCCAGCACGCATCTGTATGAATGTTACCGTAAGCCAGATTGACAAAATCAAAAGACATGATGATCCTGCAACCATTACGCCACGTACCTGATTAAGGTTGCGGGCCAGCCAAAGACCCAACAGCATCAGTACGGGAAAAACTACAAATAAACTTAATATACTCATTTTACCGGTTTTCTTTTATAGACAAATACATAACAACACTAATGCAATAGCACCTGTGAGGAACCATACTGCATACTGGCGCACGTCACCGCTCTGCCAGCCACGTATGCTTTCTCCGGCTTCATTCGTACCCCAAGCCATAAAGTTCATAGCTCCGTCAACAACATGGCGGTCGAACCATGCCAATGGAGTGCTCACACACTTGAAGATTATCTTATGTGTAACAAACATCCATACCTCATCCATGTAGAAACGCTTGTAAGCTGCACGATGAAGTTTCGGGAACTTACGGGCAAGCATGTCTGCAACAGGAGTCTCCTCACCTTTATACATATAAGTAGCAAGACCGATACCGCATATTGCAAGCACTGTGCTGACTCCAGCAACAAACCAGTTGGTATGTGTGCCGAATGCAACACCGTTGGCAGAAACAAACTCGCCAAACTCAAATACATGCAATGTACCGAAGATACCTACCAACATTGTTATGACAGAAAGAATGATAAGAGGTACTGTCATTGTCAGCGGAGCTTCGTGAGGCTGATGTGCGCCCTCCGCCTTGTGAGTTTCATAATAGCTCTTGCCCCAGAAGATTACATAATACAGACGGAACATATAGAATGCTGTCATAGCAGCAATGCCGCTCATTATCGCACCCATTACAGGTGAGAAGTTATAGCAAGCTACCAAGATTTCATCCTTAGAGCAGAATCCTGAGAAGAACGGTATACCTGCAATTGCAAGACATGAGATAAGGAATGTCCAATGTGTTACAGGCATATACTTACGCAGTCCGCCCATGTACATCTTCTCATTAGAATGAACGGCATGGATGATACAACCGGCACCCAAGAACAGACAAGCCTTAAACATGGCGTGTGTGAACAGATGATACATTCCGGCCATATAACCAAGTCCGTTTGCATCAGCATATTCTGCAGTCATGGCAACAGCTCCTGTTTCAGGATCTGGCATACATACGCCAAGAGCAACAAGCATGAAACCGATCTGAGAAATTGTTGAGAATGCAAGCACACGTTTGATATCGCTCTGACAGCATGCAACGGCTGCTGCATAGAAAGCTGTAAACGCTGCTATATAGGCAACCCAGTGCAAAGCCTCCGGCGCAAACTTGACAAATATCGGGAACAGACTTGCCACGAGATAAACTCCGGCAACAACCATGGTTGCAGCATGGATAAGAGCACTGACAGGTGTAGGACCTTCCATAGCATCGGGCAACCAGATATGCAACGGGAACATTGCACTCTTACCGGCACCACCGATAAACATAAGGAACAATGCTGTAGGCATAATCCAACCGGCCTGATTGAGCGCTGTCATCTGTGCAGGTGACATCTGAGACAGATCGTAATTAAACGTACCTACATAGAAGCTGTAGATAAGAATACCGATAAGGAAGAACAAGTCGGCAAAACGTGTTACGATAAATGCCTTCTTTGAAGCTGCCACTGCGGCATGCATAGGATAGTAGAAGCCGATAAGGAGATAAGAAGAAACTCCCACAAGCTCCCAGAACAGATACATCTGGAAGATGTTTGTAGCTACAACCAATCCGAGCATTGACATTGTGAACAGGCTCAAGAACGCATAGTAACGCTGAAAGCCCTTCTCTCCATGCATATAGCCGAATGAATAGATGTGGACCATCAGGCTGACTGTTGATATAACGATAAGCATCATCGCAGAAATCGGAGTGATGCGGAAACCGATATTAAATGTCAGCAGCTCAGAAAATCTAAGCCATGTAATATCAAATGCCGTTACCGTAGGATAAAGACCTGTGGCAGCGTCTCTTCCCTGAACCAGAAAATACTCAAACGCAGCGTAGTAGCAAAGCACTGTAACAACAGCGATAGAGCATGTTCCGATAAGACCGGCCACTTTATGCGACATCTTCATACCCGCCAATCCGAGTAAAATAAATGTCAGCGCCGGTAACAAGAGTATTAAAAATACAAAACCATAATCCATAACGCACTAATTTTTCATGTTTTCAATACAGTTCACCTGATCACTATTGAAGTTGCGGTAAACATTAATAATAATTGCCACTGCAACAGCTGTTTCCGCAGCACTTACGCCGATGCTGAACAAAGTGAAGAAGAAACCTTCCATCTGTCCGGGGAACAACAAGCGGTTGAATGCTGCAAAGTTGATATCAACAGAGTTGAGAATCAACTCAACAGAAATCAACATTGCAATCAGGTTGCGACGGGTTATAAATCCGAATACACCGATAAAAAACAACAGTGCTGAAAGCACAAAGAAATATTCTACTGGTATCATAAATTATTACTCCTTTCTAGATATTACGATTCCACCAATAATGCAAGCCAGCAAGAATACAGAGATAAACTCGAACGGAAGCACATACTGATATTTCTCAGAACCCATCAAAGTGTTGCCAATGACATTCATTGAAACTTCCTCATCAGGCATCTGCACTGCCATATCGATAAACTTGTTCTTCAAGAACACTGCAACGACCGTAACAAGGCTTATCAAGGTTATAAGCGCGCCAAATACAACGCGGCTACCTTTCAAACGCTCTACAAGTCCCTGCAATGTGCGCTTGCTTACGAGCTGTATTGCAAAAATATAAATCATAGTCACACCTCCGGCATAAACACTTATCTGGGCTGCGCCAAGGAAAGTGTAGTCAAGAAGGAAGTATAAACCAGCAACACCCAAAAGAACGAACAGCAAGAAAGTGGCCGCTCTCATTATCCGCTTTGTCATTACGCACATAAGTGCAGAACCTAAAATGACAACAGCAAGAATTATAAACATTACCATATTAGCCATATCTACGTTCTCCTTTTATTTAATTTTAGTATTAAAGACACCGATCTCCAATGGAGTACCGCCATCCTCGATATTCGGCAATGCAGGCTCAAACTTCTCTTTGTCAAGATGCAAGACCAGCTTGTCTCTTCCAAAGGTTGAGTTCTCAAAGTCGTTCACAAACTTAATGGCCTCATGAGGACATGCGTTTACACACAACTCACAGAACATACATTCGCCCAAATCATAAATATAATCATCAAGGACACGTTTTTTCTTACCGTCCTCTGTCTCAATTGTCTTCTGTACGACTTTAATCGTACCATTAGGACAAGCCATCTCGCAAAGTTTGCATGCGATGCACTTATTGTTGCCTTCAGCATCCTGTGGCATTATAAGGCGTCCGCGATGGCGCGGCGAAACATGGAGCGTGGTCTTTCTGTTCTCCGGATACTGCTCGGTAACCTTCTTTGTAAGATACTCACGGAAGGTGACACCAAGACCTGTAAGCAAAGACTTCAGACCAAACTTAATTCCACCAAAATAAGATTTATTATTATCTTCCATTATTTTTTACGTTAAGAAATTAAAGAATCAATGAACAACAGTTTTCTGCATTTAATCTGTAAATTCAATAATTTTTAATTTTCAGTAATTTAACATCTTAGAAATGCCATCCCAGAGCAACGACGATAGTCATCAGTACAAGGTTAAGCAGACTCAGCGGCATAAGATACTTCCACTCGAGCTTCAGTATCTGGTCGATACGAAGACGAGGATAAGACCACTTGATCCAAAGCAGTATCCATACAAGGAAGAAAGTCTTGGCCAGGAACCATACAATGCCGGGGATGTAATCCATTACGGCATTGAATCCGTCAAGTCCTGCTACATGCAGAGGCATCCATCCTCCGAGGAACACTGTTGACGCAACGCCTGCAATGATAAACATGTTGAGGTATTCTGCCAAGTAGAAGAAACCGAATCCCATACCAGAATACTCTGTATGGTAACCGGCGGTAAGCTCACTCTCAGCCTCAGCCAAGTCGAACGGACCACGGTTAGCCTCAGCATTACCTGCAACGAGGAATACGAGGAAAGCTATAATAGCAGGGATATGGCCTTTGAAAACAAGCCATCCGTCGTTCTGCGACTCAACAATACCAGTCAGGCTCATTGTTCCAGTCAAGGCTACGGCCGTGATAAGGCAGAGGCACAAAGACATCTCATAAGATATCATCTGTACGGCTCCACGCATAGCAGACACAACAGAATACTTGTTGTTAGAACCCCAACCGGCAAGGAAGATACCAACTACACCTATACTTGATATAGCTGTAAGCAGGAATATACCTACGTTGAAATCGAGAATAGCAGCTCCCTTGTTCCATGGCATGAAAGAGAAAGCGCCAACACTTCCGATAAGAACGAGGAACGGAGCTATTGCATACAAAAGCTTATCTGCCTTGTCAACAGGGAAGATTTCTTTTATAAGCATCTTAACCACGTCGGCAAAGACCTGGAAGATACCCCATTTTCCTACGCGCATCGGGCCAAGACGGCACTGGAAGAAGGCGCAGACCTTACGTTCCATATATATAAGCACAATGGCGAGCATGGCATAGGCCATAAGAATAATAAGCCCAACCAAAACGCATTCAATAAGGATTGACAAGAAATTGCCCAATCCCAGAGTATCTCTGAGAAGGCTGTCAAACCACGTTGTTACTATACTAAAATCGAACACTTTGCTTAAATTTAAATATATTATGAAATTCAAATAATAAAAGGCATTCAAGAGCCATACGGCCATCATGCACTTTTATATTTTTGATTATCTGTCAATATCAGGGATGACGTAGTCGAGAGTTGCACCGATTGATATAAGGTCGGCAATCTTCTCACCGCGGCAAATCTCATCCATGGCTGAAACCAACGGCAAACCCATAGGACGGAACTTGAGTCGGCAAGGATTCTTGCCGCCGTCGCTTCTGAGATAAACACCAATTTCGCCACGGCTGCCCTCACAACTTGTATACCATTCACCTTCAGGAACTTTTATAATAGGCTTCTGCTTGATATAGAAGTCGCCTTCAGGAATGTTGTCGATAAGCTGTTCGAGAATGCGCACGCTCTGCTCCATCTCGTCCATACGAACCATATAACGGTCAAAGCAGTCACCGTTGTTGTAAGTGATTTCATTGAAATCAACCTTGCCGTAGAGGTCGTAAGGATGATACTTTCTGACATCATTGTGCCATCCTGCAGCACGTCCGGTACCTCCGGTACATCCATAAGATATAGCATCCTCCTTAGAGAGCACGCCAACACCCTTGAAACGGTTCTGCAGAATAACGTTGCCTGTAAAGAGGTCGTGATATTCCTTGAACATCGGCTTGATGTACTCACAGAGTTTTTTAACGTTCTTGACAAAGTTCGGGTCGATGTCGGCCTGACATCCGCCAATACGATAATAGTTCTGAATGAGTCGTCCGCCGGTGGTCTCCTCCATAACGTTAAGCACCTGCTCACGGTCGCGCATACCATAAATAAATGCAGTGAGCGCTCCGAGGTCCTGAGCACAACAGCTGTAGAACAGCAGGTGAGAGTCAAGACGCTGAAGCTCGTCCATTATGGTGCGGATATACTTAATACGGTCAGAAAGTTCAATGCCCATACCTTCTTCGATAACCGACACAAGCGCATGACGGTTCATCATGGCTGAAAGGTAATCAAGACGGTCGGTCAGAGCCAATGTCTGCGGATATGTATAGCTCTCGCACATCTTCTCTACTCCACGGTGGATATATCCGCAATGAGGATAAACCTTTCTGATAACCTCACCATCGAGGATTGTCTGCAGACGCAGCACACCGTGAGTGGCAGGGTGCTGAGGACCTATGTTTATCACATAATCGTCTTCTGTGAAGAGCTTGTGCTTCGTCTCGCTCAGCGTGCCGTCTTCGTTAAGGTTATACTCAACGGTGTAGTCGGGCTCCGGATCATCCTCCAATGTATACTTGTTGTTTTCAGGACTCATGTCATAGTCCTTTCTGAAAGGATATCCATTGAAATCTGAACGAAGATACAAGCGGCGCATGTCCTTATGTCCGAGGAACTTTATTCCGTAGAAGTCGTAAACCTCACGTTCAAGCAGGTCGGCGCTCTTCCACAGATTGCTCACTGTTGGGATATAGGCGTTATCGCGGTCGGCATTAACAGCCTTTACGCTCATGCGCTGGTGTGTTTCGGTGTTTTCGAGGATGTAAACAGCTCCCAGTCCTTCTTCACCAAAATCTTCACCTACGATAGTAACGAGGAAGTCGAAATGCTTCTCATTCTTCAGTTTTGCCATCTCGCGGGCAAAATCCTTCAGTTCGAATACTTTATTTTCTAATTTCATTGCTTCCCTTTTAATTATTTAGAAACAGACGAATCAACATCGTTCAGCGCAGCCGATGCCTGCTTCAGTTTTTCTTCGTCAACATCATTACCGTCAACAATGATAGGCTTCTTCTCCTTGTGGTTCACTCCACCGAAGAACTTCTCTATCTTCACCTTTCTCTGAAGCTGCATCATGCCATACAGAATTGCCTCGGGGCGCGGAGGACAGCCCGGAACGTAAACGTCTACAGGCACAATCTCGTCGATTCCCCTCACAACATGATAGCTGCTCTTGAACGGTCCGCCTGATATAGCGCATCCGCCGACGGCAACAACATATTTCGGTTCTGCCATCTGGTCATAAAGGCGCTTGAACACAGGAGCCATTTTATGAGTAATCGTACCGGCACACATTATGAGGTCGGCCTGACGTGGAGAGTTACGTGTAACCTCGAAGCCAAAGCGCGCAAAGTCATAACGGGCGCAACCTACTGCCATAAACTCGATACCACAGCAACTTGTGGCAAAAGTCAATGACCACAAAGAATTTGAGCGTCCCCAGTTGATAGCTTCATCGAGAGAGCCTACAATGACGTTGACTCCGCCCTCATGAAGTTCCTGAATGGTTCTCTCAAGGGTCTCGTTATCCTTAAACTCTGCATAAGGAATACTCTTGATTACTGGTTTCTTTACTTCCATTCCAACGCTCCTTTCCGCCATGCATAAGCAAGGCCAAACACTAAGACTAACAAAAAGAATCCGATACTGACCATAGCCATCACGCCGAACTCCTTAACTACAACGGCCCACGGATAGAGGAATACTGTTTCCACGTCGAAGACCAAGAAAAGGATTGCGAACAGATAGTAGCCCACGTGCACAGGTATCCATGAAGAACCGTGAGTCGGTATACCGCACTCGAATGGCTCTCCCTTAACCTTGTTGTACGTACGCGGACCTATCAACTTAGCGATGACAAAAGCAGCCACTACCAAGAAAACAGCCGTTATCAAAACGGTAACTAACAAGATAAAATACATATATATTTTATTTAAAAAATGTAATTATATACAAACGCATGCAAAGGTACAATTTATTTTGCAAAGATTAATCATAAATACACATTTTTTATTTAGCCAAATAACTTTATCTTTACAAAAACACGCACCTTATCAACGAGAATGATATGCCACGAGTCCTTCCATCGGACTTTTAAGCACTTTTGCCACCTCAAAACCTTCCATACGCGCTGCCTCTGCCAGCTGACTGCCATAACAATATGCCATGCTGCCGACACAGCCTACGGCATAGCCGTCATGGCTATAGAGGGCAACGTTGCGTCTGAAGAAATTACGGAAATTGTCCACCACGAGCAGCCTTACTCTCTCATCGTCAAGATGCCTGTGAACATACAGCGACATGCTTGCCAGAAAGCGGTTTGGCAGAGGCTCGCGGTAAACTCTGTTTATTATATCCGCAAGCGTAAGTCCCGACTCGCTCAGATAGCCGTCGCGCACTGCATCAGAGACACCGCCCTTGAACATTGCGTTGACAAAGAGCTTGCCCAGCACAGCCCCGCTGCCTTCATCGCCAAGGATATAGCCTAGCGGCGGCACGTTGCCTGTGATGTTCTTACCGTCATACATGCACGAGTTTGCCCCTGTACCCAATATGCAGGCAATGCCGGGCTCATCGGCAAACAGGGCACGGGCAGCACCGAGCATGTCGGTTTCGACATCCACCTTTACGGCACCCGGGAAACACTCTGACAATACGCCACGCATCATGGGCTTCATCTCCTCACGGCATCCTGCGCCATAAAAATAGACCTCATCAATATCTCCGGCACACGTAATCTTTGAAACCACGTCGTCTGTTATTGTTTTAAGGATAACCGGCGGGGACTGCTGAAAGGGGTTGATGCCCTGCCCCGCCATGCGTTGGACGACACGGCTGCCGTCCATCACACACCAGTCTGTTTTTGTACTTCCGCTGTCAGCGATCAGTTTCATATTTTATAACATTATTTTTTGTTTAAAACATTTCGCAAAGATAAGTATTAAGTCTGAATAACTGCCGTATTTTCATAAAAAACTTTAAGCCCCGCACGGCATTTAACCTGATAAACGGCACATATCCATGCAAATGTGCAAGCATTAATGCTGCATTTGCATCTTGCGCCGACGGGCTTCAACTTACACGGCATTGCCGCAGCTGCATAATACTGACGAAGATTTAATCTGCCGAGACAAGAAACGGCAGGACACAAAAACGGCCTCACAGCGTTTAGCAGGATAATTCTCTTTTACATAAAAACGGCATACTGATGAACATGCTTCAGCAGTTTGAGGCATTGCACGACGGAAGCCAAGAACAGAAAACTTTTTGACGGAAGGCACACCGAACGCAGTAAAAAGTTATTACAATATAAATTTGCGAAATAGAGAAATATATTACACTTTTACATGCAATAAATGACAAAAATATGCCCATATAACGCCAAAATCAGTGTGTTTCAGGGCAAAAACCAATGAATTTCAAGAACTAAACAAGCCAAACGGAGGGGCAAAAGCATACATTTTGCAACCTAAAAGGCCACCTTTTAGGCTGTAAAAGCATACCTTTTATAAATTAATGCAACACGGCTTTCCCTTGTATTTTATGTAACACGCTGTATATAAGCGCATTACACAAAAATACATTAAACAGTATATTTTCCGGCCAAGCAACGACTTTGCCGTCAGCATAGCCATTCTGGACGCATTAAACGTCAGAAAAACAGAAAACTCTAAGGCGCCCTACACTGCTATCCGAACAATGCTCTCAGCGCTTCTTCAACCTTGCGCACGGGCACAATCTCTATGTTGCTCTTTGCCTTGTTAAGGCTCTGCATGTTGTTTGCCGGAACTATTATATGCGTAAAGCCAAGCTTCTCGGCCTCAGCCACACGCTGTTCAATACGGCTAACAGGGCGCACCTCACCGCTCAGTCCCACTTCACCTGCCATACACCAGCCGCTCTCGATGGCCGTGTCGACATTGCTCGACAGCACGGCAGCAATAATACTAAGGTCCATCGCAAGATCAGTTACGCGCAGTCCGCCTGCAATGTTTATAAACACGTCTTTCTGCATCAGCTTAAAGCCCACTCTCTTTTCGAGTACGGCCAGAAGCATGTTGAGTCTTCGCTGATCGAAGCCCGTCGCACTGCGCTGCGGCGTTCCGTATGCAGCCGTCGACACGAGCGCCTGCGTCTCTACAAGAAACGGGCGCACGCCTTCAATGGCCGAGGATATGGCCACGCCGCTCAGTCCGTCGTGGTCTTGCGTAAGCAGCAGTTCCGACGGATTGCTCACGGGGCGCAGCCCGTCGTTGCGCATCTCATAAATGCCCAGCTCCGAAGTGCTTCCGAATCGGTTTTTTATTGAGCGCAGAATGCGGTACATATAATGCTGGTCGCCCTCAAACTGTATCACCGTATCAACGATGTGTTCAAGAATCTTCGGTCCTGCCAGGCTTCCTTCCTTGTTGATGTGCCCGATAAGGAGAACAGGTATGCCGCTCGACTTGGCAAAGCGCAACAATGCCGATGCGCACTCGCGCACCTGTGAGATGCTTCCGGCAGAGCTGTCAACAGTCTCGGTGCTTATTGTCTGTATAGAGTCAATGATAACTATCTCCGGCGCTATTTCCTTGATATGCCTGAATATGCTCTCGAGCGAGGTGTCGCAAAGAATCAGGCAACCGTCGTTGTCGCCATGCTCAATGCGGTCGGCACGCATCTTCAGCTGATGGGCGCTTTCCTCACCGCTAACATACAGAATCTTACGTTCGGGCATCCGCAATATCGTCTGAAGCGTGAGCGTGCTCTTTCCTATACCAGGCTCTCCGCCAAGCAGCACTATCGAGCCAGGCACAAGCCCGCCGCCAAGCACTCTGTTCAGCTCGGCGTCGTGCATGTCCATGCGAGGCTCGTCTACGGCCGTTATCTCCGAAAGAGACACGGCGCGGCTCTCGCCGTTTCTTAATGTGCGCCTCACTGTAGCAGCGGCCGACGTGGCAGCCATCTGGCCTGCGTCTGATGATATTCTGATTTCCTTAAACGTGTTCCACTGGCCGCAGCTCGGACACTTGCCAATCCACTTTGCCGACTCCTGACCGCAGTTGGAACATACATAAGCTATCTTGTCTTTAGCCATAACCTTTATATAATATAAAAACGTAAAGGGGGCACATGAAGGCCTTAAAAACGAAAAGTCACTAATCGCCGACATGTCAGGCAATAAACAGACATTCACCGCCCACTATCCTTTTCGATACAAAATTAGTGATTATTTTTTGAGTTACAAAATAAATCGCTAACTTTGCAACATCAATAAATACGGATGACTAATATCGCACATTAATAATAAAACCGGAAGGGCGGCCCGTGTATAAAAGCCGGGCTGCCCTTTTAATCTTTATAAAAAAATATGAAAGCCAAACATATTGTCATTTTCCTACTGTCAACCTTGATTCTTACAGCATGCGGACAATCGTATGAGGAAGCCAGGAAACAGTCAAAGGCCGAATATGAGAAAAGGAAAAAAGAAGACTCGCTGGCACTTAAAGTAGGAGTGCTGCCCACGCTCGACTGTCTCCCCATGTATGTTGCCAAGGAGAAATGCCTCTTCGACACGGCCAAGGCAGACATAAGGCTAAAGCAGTTTATGTCGCAGATTGACTGTGACGCGGCCCTGAAGGCGGAAAAGACTGAAGGCGGAATTACAGACCTGGTAAGAGGACAGCGCATGAAAGCCAAAGGCACCGGTCTCGACTACATCAGTGCCACCAACACTTACTGGCAGCTGATAAGCAACCGCAAGGCGCGTATCAGAAACATAAAGCAGCTTAACGACAAGATGATAGCCATGGCAAGATTTTCTGCCACGGCCCTGCTTGCCGACTATGCCACAGACAGCGTTAAGCTAAAACCGGAAGAGGTGTTCAAGGTGCAGATTAACGACGTAGCGCTAAGGCTGCAGATGCTTCTCAACAACGAGATGGACGCAATGCTGCTGACAGAGCCGCAGGCAACGACGGCACGAATATATAAGAACGACGTGCTCATGGACAGCCGCGACAAGGACATGCGCCTGGGCGTGATAGCATTCAGAAGCAAGGCCATGACAGACAAGAGGAGAAAGCAGCAACTGCAGGAGTTTCTGAAAGGATACAATGCCGCATGCGACACCATAAATAAATATGGGCTGCAGCACTTTGCACCGATATTTGAAAAATATTACAAAATAGACAGCCGTACAATAAAGGCTCTGCCTAAAATCAAATTTGAGCATGCTACGCCTCCGAGGCAGAAAGACATCGACACAGCCGACAAATGGCTTAAAAAACAATAAAGACCTATGGACACGAAGGACATCAAACAGCTTGACAATATAATCAAAGAGCTCGGCAGAAAAAAACTGGGCTACTGCATTCATTCCACACGGTCGTTTGTAAGCGCACATCCATACATGATGTATGACGATGAACTTGAAAACATCGAGCGCGACTATAACCTGATGCTGGAATATATGAAGCGGGGCTTCAACGATCCGCAGCGCAAGGATATTTACAGCAAACTGCTGGCAAGGCTATACAATTTCGTAAGCAACCTGCGCATAGCGTATATGGCCCAGAACATATCTTTTTACACCGAAGCCACACGAAAGTCTGTCAATCAGTCGTTCTCCGAAGAGCGTATCAAGACAGCTCTCGAGACTTTTGTTACAGATGTTGCCATGCTAAGTCTTGAGCCTGAACCTGCAAGGACAGAAAAGAGCAAAGAGATTTACCGTCGCCACAACGATTTCATACAGGCCCTGTTCGGCTATATCATAGTTTCAAGACAATGGACCGACAACGAGCGTGATTTCTTTGAAGGCATACTGCTGTCGCCTGCCACAGACATCATTGACGCGCAGCTGATTACAAGTGCAATAATGCTGGCCACGATGAACAACATGGACATAAACAAGTTTCATGTTCTGATCAACGTCTATAAGAAGACAACCGACAGCAAGCTGCGCCAGCGGGCACTGGTCGGATGGGTGTTTGCGCTTTCAGCCGGTCCGCGACTGCATCCGCAGATGCGGGAGATGGTAGCTTCTGTACTTGAAGGCAACGGCGTGGCAAACGAGATAGCCGACCTGCAGAAGCAGATAATATTCTGCATGAACGCTGAACAGGACAACAACACCATTCAGCGCGACATAATGCCGGAGCTGATGAAGAACAACAACCTTAACATTACACGATTCGGCATTACCGAGAAAGAAGACGACCCGATGAACGACATCTTTGATCCGGGTGCGTCAGACCGTGCAATGGAGAAAATGGAAGAGAGTTTCCAAAAGATGATGAACATGCAGAAAGCAGGCTCAGACATCTATTTCGGAGGTTTCTCTCAGATGAAGCGTTTCCCGTTCTTCTATCATGCAGCCAACTGGTTCTGTCCTTTCTACCTTGAGCATCCGGAAATATCATCTACGGTTGACAAGCTGAAAGACACTCCGTTGCTGACAAACATTCTAAACAACGGCCCGTTCTGCGACAGCGACAAATATTCGTTCACGCTTGCCGTGGCATCTGTCATCAGTCATATACCGGCCAACATGCGCGAGATGTTCAACACGAAAGAGGCTCTCGGCCAGACAGTCAGCGATGAAGACCAAAGGCAGCCGGCATATATACGACGCATGATTCTGCAGGATATGTATCGTTTCTTCCGCCTTTTCCATCAGCGCGGACAACTTGTAAACCCGTTCGACAAGTCGAACTCTATATTTGTTGCCGATGACCTTTTCAATGGAACAGAAATACAGAAGGTGCTCCCCGACTTGTGTTATTTCATGCTTAAGCACAAGAACAAGAATGCCCTGGAGCATCTGCTGCCTAAATACAACGACACGAACGACTCTAAATGCATGCTGATTCACGGCATCTATGAGCTTAATTATTGCGGCAATCCTAAATCTGCAGCAGAATATCTCGAAAAGTCTCTGGAACTTCAGCCTGACAACCGGCGTGCCAAGTCGATGCTCGCACGTGCCTGCTTTGAAGCAGAAAACTATGATGATGCGGCTAAATGGTATGAGGTTCTATATAACGAGAACTCACAAAGCCAGGCAAACGCACTTAACTATTGTGTTGCATTGTCAAAAGCCGAAAGATACTCTGAGGCTACCAACTTGTTGTTTAAGCTCGACATAGAGTATCCCGACTCTATTCCGGTAACAAGAGTCCTTGCATGGAACCTTATGGGACTTGACAAACTTCAACAGGCGGAAAAGGCATACAGGCGCATACTGAAGAGCAACGACACAGAAAATGGCGACTGGCTAAATGCCGGATACTGCCAATGGCTTCTCGGAAACATAAGCGAAGCCGTAGAGATGTTTAAGAAGTTCATGTCTTGCCAAAGTAAGGATACGTCAACAACCTTATACGACGAATTGGCAAAAGACAGAAAATTCCTGCTTTCACACGGCATTGATGAAATTGACATCTTGCTGATGACAGACCTGATAAAGGAATAAAGGGAATTATCTGTTTTCTTTGTAATTTCAAAATTGTCGCGCAAACTATAAGAAAAAATCTTATAATTTGCGCGACATCTTTATTTATTAATCTATAGCCACACACATGTTAACGGCAATAGTCAGAACATTGTGGCTTTGACTAAATGGCAGACCAAGCCAAAAAATTCACATCTGCCGGCAAACGACCTACTACAAGAACGGAGTAAGCAGACTAGCGAACCATCCGACAAACTTCTGCCACGGAGTTCGCCATTCATCCCATGTCTCTTCTGTCAGCTTAAACGATTCGGCTTTGTCCCTTTCAAACATATCGTTAAGCTCTTTTGTCGTACACGGATCTATGATTACAGCATTTTCTTCATAGTCAAAGTTAAGACTTCTGGCATTCAAATTAGCACTTCCGACTGTGCAGAAACGCCCGTCTACCATTATGATCTTCGTATGATGAAATCCTTTCTTATATATCCAGACATCCACACCATGCTGCATAAGATTATGCACGTTATAAAAGACGCAGTCAGGAGTAAGCGGAATATCACTATGGGCAGAAACCATAATCTCTACCTTTACGCCTCGCTTGACGGCATTGCGCAAGGCCCGTTTCAGTGTATTGTTAAGAGTAAGATAAGGATTTACCAGTTTTATGCTGTCCTTGGCCTCATTGATGGCATCAGTATAGAACTTGCGTATAATCTTATTCGTCACACGCGGTTCGCGGTTTATAATGCCTACCATCTTCTTTCCTGCCGTACAACATGTATCTGGCTTCAGTCCTGTGATATAGTCGGTACCATGATAACCACGATAATATTTTGCACCATACACATTCTGCCCTGTCACTTTATTCCACATACGTAGGAATATCTTCTGCAGGGTGTTCACTTCATCCCCTTCAATACGGCAATGCATGTCGCGCCATTCGCCAACGACCTCTGTTCCGTTGATATAATAGTCGGCCACATTCATTCCGCCCGTGTATGCTATTTTACCGTCTATTACGACAATTTTACGGTGGTCACGATGGAACACATGATTCACCCAGGGAAAGTTTACCGGATCAAACTCATATATTTCAATCCCCACTGAACGCATCTGCTTAAGGTGCTTACGCTTCAGCGGCCGGTTGTTTGAATCATTACCGAAACCGTCAAACAAGGCTCTCACCTCAACACCTTCTTTCGCCTTTTGTGCCAAAAGACGAAACAGCAAAGATGCTATTGAGTCATTACGAAAATTAAAATATTCAAGATGTACGCTGCTCCGTGCCTGTCGTATGGCCTGAAACATATCGTCGAACTTCTCCTGTCCGCTCATCAAAAGTGTAACGGAATTGTTATGAGAGAATGTTATGCCCTCATCGCGCAAATTCTCAACAATTAACGAGTCTGAAGTCTGTGCACAGACGTTACACGTAAAAAATAATAATACTGAAAAAATACAAATCTTCATACCTTATAAAAACAGCGCCTGCCCCAAAGCAGGCGCTATACATTATCACAACATACAGCGATAATGGTCAACGACTCCTAAAAGCCGATTGTTGTCGTCAACCACCAGCACCGAATGTATCTTATACTTGTTCATTATATTCTGAATGTCACTAATCTTAGTCTGCGGCGAAACTACCTTCGGTGTACGCGTCATAATATCACTGACAGTGCGGTCAAAGAATTCCGCCTGCCATTTTTCCATAGCCCTACGGATATCGCCATCTGTTATCAGACCGACAATCTTGTCGTCTACGACAGCCACAGCCAGACCAAGTTTGCATTTGCTCACATGGATTATAGCTTCACCAAGATGCATCGTCGGCGGAACGACAGGCATATCATCTGTACGCATAACATCGTATGCCGTTGTCAAAAGACGCTTTCCAAGTTCGCCTCCGGGATGGAACTGAGCAAAATCTCTTGGTTTGAAATCCCGTACACGCATAAGGGCAACAGCCAAAGCATCGCCCATAACAAGAGTAGCAGTCGTGCTGCTCGTTGGTGCAAGATTAAGCGGACACGCCTCTTTCTCTACCTGCACATGAAGATGCACCGTGCTATATTTAGCCAACAACGAACCGGGATTTCCGCTCATGCCAATAATAGGAATGTTCATGTGAAGCACCATCGGGATAAAGCGCAATAGTTCATCTGTCTGTCCGGAGTAGCTTATGGCCAAGACGACATCATCCTTTGTCATAACTCCGAGATCGCCATGATAGACATCCAGCGGATTAATGAAGAATGACGGTGTTCCGGTACTTGACAATGTTGCAGCTATTTTGGCACCAATATGCCCGCTCTTACCAACTCCAGTAACTATCACTTTGCCATGACATCCATACATCAAGGCAACGGCCTTATCGAAGTTATCATCCAATTGCGGAAGAAGTTCCATTACGGCCTGAGCCTCATCCTTTATACACTGGACGGCATACTCTCTTACATGAGTCAATCTTTCGTTAGCGACCATCATAAAATAAATACTTTATTTACAAATACTTTCAATAACTTTTTCCAAATCGTCAATACATAACATGTTTGGACCATCGCTCAATGCCTTATCAGGATCAGGATGTACTTCAAAAAAGTATCCGGTTGCACCAAAAGCCTTGGCAGCAAGAGCCATTGACGGCACGAAACGTCTGTCGCCAGAAGTCTTGCCTCCTCCACCGCCAGGTCTCTGCACGCTGTGCGTACAATCCATTATGACAGTGGGAACGATGTCGAGCATATCGGAAATATTCCTAAAATCCACCACAAGATTATTATAGCCATACATATTGCCGCGTTCGGTAAGCCATACATCTACTGCACCTGCATCCTTTGCTTTCTCCACAGGATAAACCATATCCTTTCCGCTTAAGAATTGCGCTTTTTTGATGTTGACAATGCGTCCTGTCTTGGCCGCAGCAACAAGCAGATCAGTCTGCCGGCAAAGGAATGCCGGTATCTGAATAACGTCAGCCACCTCTCCAACTGGCTTAGCCTGCCAGCTCTCATGTATGTCTGTCAATATCCTCAAGCCATACCGTTCTTTTATGTCTGACAGCATCTGCAGTCCGCGGTCGATACCGGGACCACGGAAAGAACTGATTGAAGTACGGTTCGCCTTATCAAAAGACGACTTGAAAATAATATCAGTGTTAAACTTCTTGTTTATACGCACAAGACACTCTGCCACACGATTTAATAAATCCTGCGACTCTATAACACATGGGCCTGCTATGAAAACTCGCTGCATCTTAAAAGTTTCACATATTGATTAAGATTTGCAAAGATAAATAATTTGTCCGTTTATTCCAAATATTTAACACATATTGCCAAAACACTCAAAAAAAGGGATAAAACATTTGCTAATGTTAAATTAAATATCCATCTTTGCAATCACATGCATGCTGTTTTGGTAAACGGCCTGCATAAAAACAATAGTTAATTAACCATTAAAGAAAAGAAAGGATTTAGTATGAAGAAATTTTTCATGACTTTAGCTGTCGTTATGATTGCAGTATGCGCTAACGCACAGGTTTATTTAGGTGGTAATGTTGGTATTGCAAGTGTTGATTACGGCGGCGACGACGATGAAACAATCTATAGCCTGCTTCCTGAAATTGGATATAAGTTCAACGACAACTGGGCTGCCGGTGTTATGTTCGGATGGTCTAAGGCTGGACTCCAGATTGACAATGGCGAGTTTGCTACATCAGAGCGCCTTACTACTCACACATTTGAAATCAGCCCCTATGCACGTTATACATTCCTGCACAGCAAACTTATCAACCCTCATTTCCGCAACTCTTTTATCCTCTCATG
>NZ_HF986794.1:0-15790 GCF_000431195.1 Prevotella sp. CAG:255
TAGGGTTGCGGAATTGAGGTTATTCTTGATGACATGGCATATAGAATAGCATCTACAATTGAGCCTCCATTAAAATTTAAAGCAATTGTTAATTGTTTGTCTATAGCATCCAATATTTCAAAAATAGGATATAAATACCCTGGAATAATACAAAAAACGATTATTATTGCTGAAATTGTAGATATGATAATAGTTCTTTTCATCTGTTTTTTGCACAAAAATAAGTGGAAATTTTGAAGACATTTTGTAGATTTTAGGACAATAGTGTTAAATATAGCATTTTATGTGGTGTTATTGGTACAAATGATAATGCTAAACTATAAGAACAGAAAAGTTTTATAAGACAAATTTATTATAAATAATATTTACGGGCGAATGTATTTGTGTTGGCCTTTCTGTATAGATTAATTTATTAATCATACTTATTATGCAATAATACTGCTTGGCATTATTCTCATTATGGATATGTTATTTGGATGAGATGTCTTGCCGTTGTAATGTATCGATTTATAGGTGGTTATGATTAATTCGTAAAGTGAATATTTATGATGATGGCCAATTATGGTAAGGATATCTTTATATATTATTTAAATGCTATGATAAAATGATTCTTGTTGTTAACGTGTTTGTATTCAATTTTCCAGTTGTGAAATTTGCATATCGCTTTTACGATGGATAACCCAAGACCGCTGCCCTTATTATCGCGTATCGGTCTATAAAAGCGGTTAAACAATAAGTTTTCATCAAGTGCCATTCCATTTGATGTATTTGAGATAATCATTCTGTCTTGCTCAACTGTTATTATTATTTCACCATTAATTTGGTTGTGTCTTAAAGCATTTACAATTAAATTGTTGATCATGCTTTCTAAAAGAGTGCTATTACATTTAATTATCATAGACGGAAGTTTAAAATCTCTTATAATAGTTATCCCATCAGATATAGAATGTAACAAGGGCAACATACGATTTAAGATATTTATTATATCAACTTCAGACATTTCACTATATTGATTGTTATCTATTCTTGCAAGCAATAATAGATTTTTGTTGAGGCGTGTCAGGCGTACGGTAAGATTATAAAGGTCTTGTATAGTATCTGCTTGCTTTTTAGTGAGATGCTCGTCTTGTAACAAATTATCGAGTTTGCTTTGGAATATAGCTAAAGGTGTTTGCATCTCATGTGATGCATTTTCTGTAAATTCTTTTTGTATATTATAACTTATCAGGCTGTTTCTCATAAGGATTGTTACAGCCTCATTTAATTTAGTAAATTCATTTACCTTGTTTTCCGGAAACTGTGGCACCTTTTTGTCCTCAAGTTTAAATCTGCTTATTTGGCTTAGTGTATAATAAAAAGGTGTCCAAAGCTTTACAGAAATATTTTTCATTATTAATATTACAGATATTCCGATGATGCATATTATCAGTCCGAATTGTATCATGATTCCATGCATGATGTCTCGTTCAACATCGAGTGGGGGAATGTCTTTTCCGTGTTTTATTGTATCAATAACCAGTATGAGGTCTTCTGCATAATAGTGTTTTGTGAGCCAATAAAATAATGGCGTTGCCAATAGCATGAGAATAGTTACGCAAATGGTGAACTGTAGCATGGCTTTGTCTATAAGATTACTTCTTCTCATTCTTCTATCCATTTGTATCCTGTACCGTAAATATTTTTAATACACTCTGAACATCCTTGTCTTGTAAGTTTTGCCTTCAGATTTTTGATATGCGTATATACAAAATTATGATTGTCTAGCATGTCGGCCATTTCTCCTGTTAAATGTTCAGCCATAGAAAGTTTTGATATAACCTTATTCTTATTGCTTATTAAAAATAACAGCAGTTCGTATTCTGTTCTTGTGAGGGTTATTGTTTCAGAGTTTATTGTTACGGTCTTTTTTAGCAGATCAATTTTTATGCCGTTGCTGCACAGAATGTTGCTGGTATAAAATTTTTTTCGTCTGATGATGGCGTATATTCGCATTTTAAGTTCCGGCAGACTAAACGGTTTTGCCAGATAGTCATCAGCACCTACTTCCAGGCCTGTTATTTTATCATTAATAGAGTCTTTTGCTGACACAATGATTACTCCTACTTGGCTATGTCTGTCTCTGATTTCTTTTAATAGTTCAAGGCCGTTCCCATCTGGCAGCATTATGTCAAGAACAATGCATTCATATTCATATAAATGCACTTTCATTTTTGCATCTGCAAAGGTGAATGCCTGTTCACACAAATAATTTTCAGAACTTAAGAATGTAACAATGTTGTCTGAAAGTTCTCTTTCGTCTTCAATTATAAGTATCTTCATTTTAACAATAAGAGTATGCTTCCGCCTGTGATTAATATTCCGCCCGCAATGGTTCTAAAGCTGATAGGTTCTTTTAATATTATAAATGACATAAATATAGTTAGTGGAACACTAAGTTTGTCTATTGGGGCAACGCGTGAAACATCACCATTTTGTAAAGCTTTAAAATAAAACAACCAAGAACATCCTGTGGCTATACCTGATAGAATAAGAAATAGCCATGAGTGTAAACTGATATCCTTAATCTTATCTTCAACTCCACAAAATAGAACAATGCCCCATGTCAATAATACTATTATTGATGTTCTTATGGCTGTAGCTAAGTCTGAATTTACATCTTTAATGCCTATTTTGGCAAATATAGCTGTTAATGAGGCAAATAGGGCGGACAATAATGCGTAATATTTCCACATAATACATTATATTCATATTGTGACGTAAAAATACATCATTTATATGTTAAAAACAAATATAATGAAATTTTTTATAGAAAAATAATATCTTTCTTCTTTTGAGCATTTTTCATTGTCGCAGATTAAATTATTCAACTTAAATTTTATGTATGCATTTGTTTCAATGAGATAATCCTATGGTTTATGCATGAAAACTCAGCCACTTTTTGTTCAAAAGTTACTGAGTTCTTATACGTAAATAATAGGTTTTCAAATTGAAACTATTTTGTGCTTTCTTCTATTGATGGTTCGTTCTTTGTGGCGAATTCGTACTAAAGTATAATGAGAATAATGCTAAATGTTTCAATTTTTATAAGGGAAATTAATTCGTCTTTTATGTTTCGCAATTTATATGTTTATGCTTTGATGTCAGGTCAAGGAAAACGCCTCTGTCTGCTTCATGATAAATGAGGTTATTATCCTTCTTTGTTTAATTAATATGAAAATATAAAGATGAAATTTGATTGATTAAATATAGAAATTTTAGTAGGATACTTTTCTCCCTAGTCTTCAGATAATTAGTATTTAATAAATCTTTAGTTGATGCAGCATTATCATGATTTACCAAGTTTGTTGAGCATATATTGGTAATAATAATTTGTTTCCATATCTTCTGGAAATAATTTTCCTAATACAATTTTACTTTCTTCAGGTGAAAATATTACTGCCTTTTTAAGATTTTTCAGAAATTCGTCTTCTTTATTTAGAGAGTAACAAATGGCTGCATAATATGCGTATCCCTTAGTCCAATTAGGATATTTCTTGTATAGCATTTGAAACATCTTGTATGCTACGTTAATATTTCCGCTTTCGTAAATAACGATTGCGGTCTTCATTACAATATTTGGAGAGTAGTCAGAGTCTTTGATTGCTTTAAGAAAATATTTTTTAGACTCATAAAAACGTCCGCTCCCGATAAGCAGGCTGCCTCTGTAAACCAACAATTCATTTTGGTCGCATCCTATATTTTGTGCTTTGTCAAGGACTGTCATACTCTCGTCAATTCTTCCAAGACGGCATAAAGCAAATGCCCAGTCTTTATAAATGTCTGTTAGCATTGGAGAATTCTCTGCAGATAATCTTTCTGCAATTTGAAAATGTTTAATGGCATTAAGATAATCCTCAAGCAACATATTACAGAATCCTATCAGAGTTTCGCCATTTTCGTCATTAGGGCATTGTTCGCAATATCTTGTATAATATTTCAAGGCTTCTTTATAATTCCCGAGATTATACAGACCGTTTGCTTTGTTTAGGAGCGCCGTTGCATTTTCAGGGTTAATTGCAAGGGCAAATTCACAACTTTGTATGGCTTCCTCAATATTATTGCATAAAAATTGTGAAGATGCAAGCGAGTTCCAATATTGAGTGGAGTAGGGGTTATTGTCTATTAATTCATTAAATAGCTCTTGGCTTTTCTTATAATCGCCATTTTCCATCATAATCCTTGCATATTGCTCTTTATATTCGACTGTATCAACTGCTTCTGATTTCTTTATCCACTTATTTGCTTTTCCTATAATGTTATAGTCTATGTATAGAGCTGTTGTGTCAATGGCAAAATAGTCTTTTTCGTCATCATCAATTTCTTCGTATTTATTTTCAAGGTAGTTGTCGGCTTCTTCTATTTTCCCCTCATTAATCATTATTTCTGCCTTGAGGTAGAAATATTCTAAATCATTCTTGTCGTTAATTAAGTCTGCGTATAAATTGGCTTTATTAATGTCATTGTAATCCAGAAGTGCCATTCTCGCTTTAAATAAAAGCGGAGCGGCAGCTCCTGGATATAGGTCTATAGCTCTGTTGATTATCTCTATTGCTGCATTAACTTTGCCATGATTATAGTAATATTCAGCAATATCAACAAATTCTTCGGAATCTAATATTATTTCCTGTCCACGCCTTTCAGCTTCTTCAAATTTTTTCAGAGTGGCTTTGAATTCGTTTGACTCAAAATAATCTTCAGAGTTATTATATGACATCTATTCAATTTTTATTAATTTTAGACCATGTGTCCTTTAGGCCGACTGTTTTGTTGAAAACAAGATGGTCGGGGGTAGAACTTAAATCGGCCATGAAATATCCAATGCGTTGGAACTGCAGATATTCTCCCGGCTTCTTTTCTGCTGCGAATTTTTCAACATAACACTCAGGGATAATTGTGAGCGAGTCTGGATTAAGAAGCTCTCTGAAATCCCTTTCGTCAGCAGAAGGATTCTCCACGTTAAACAGACGGTCGTATATTCTTACTTCTGCTTTTTGGCAATAGTCTGCACTTACCCAATGGAGCGTTCCTTTTACTTTGCGGTTTGCTCCCTCCATGCCGCTTTTGCTGATAGGGTCATATTCGGCTTGTATCTCTGTAATGTTACCGTTCTCGTCTTTTGTACATCCTGTACATTTAACTATATATGCATTTTTAAGGCGTACCTCTTTTCCTGGAGTCATTCTGAAAAACTTTTTAGGAGCATCTTCCATAAAGTCTTCACGTTCAATCCATAGATTCCTGCTGAAAGTAATCATATGGCTTCCATCAGCTTCGTTTTCAGGATTGTTGATTGCCTCCATTTCTTCGGTTTGACCCTCCGGATAGTTTGTGATAACAAGTTTCACGGGATTGACAACAGCTGAAACCCTTATAGCTCTTTTGTTAAGGTCGTCACGGACAGCAGCTTCGAGAAGTGCCATATCATTAAGAGCATCAAACTTTGTATATCCGATACTCTTTATGAAGTTTCTAATGCTTTCTGGTGAATACCCTCTTCTGCGCATACCGCAAATAGTCGGCATACGAGGATCGTCCCATCCGTTTACTTTATGCTCATCAACAAGCGCATGTAATTTACGTTTGCTCATTACAGTATATGTAAGATTTAGACGATTGAATTCAATCTGTCTGGGACGATTGTCATTGATGTCTTCTGTTTCACCTTTATATGCTTTCAGTTCGTCAATGAACTTATCATAGAGTGGACGGTGGGGGACAAATTCGAGTGTGCATATTGAATGAGTTACTCCTTCGAAGAAATCACTTTGGCCGTGTGCAAAGTCATACATCGGGTATGCATGCCATTTTGTCCCTGTACGATGATGTGGTGTATGTATTATACGATACATAATAGGGTCACGGAAATGCATATTCGGATTTGCCATATCAAGTTTAGCTCGTAGAACCATAGAGCCTTCTTCCACGTCAGGAGTGTTCATCTTATTGAAGAGCTCAAGGTTTTCTTCAATAGGTCTGTCTCTATAGGGCGATGGTGTGCCGGGCTGTGTTGGTGTCCCTTTCTGCTCGGCAATCATTTCACTTGACTGTTCGTCTATATATGCTTTTCCTTCTTTGATCATCCATACGGCAAAATCCCAAAGCTGTTGGAAGTAGTCAGAAGCATAATAAACGTTTTCCCAATGAAATCCCAGCCACTTTATATCATTAAGAATAGAATCAACATACTCGGTATCTTCTTTGCTTGGGTTTGTGTCATCGAAGCGTAGATTGCAGATGCCGTTGTATTTCTCAGCGACACCGAAATCCATGCAAATAGCCTTAGCGTGTCCTATGTGTAAGTATCCGTTTGGCTCAGGCGGAAAACGTGTTTGTATTCTTCCTCCGTTTTTACCTTCTGCCAAGTCGCTTTCTACTAGTTGTTCAACAAAGCTAAGACTTTTCTTCTCTTCATTCTTAATCTCTTCGTTCATTACCATAATAATCTGAATTATTGTGCAAAGATAATGT
The DNA here is from genome assembly GCF_000431195.1 of Prevotella sp. CAG:255. Lineage (NCBI taxonomy): Bacteria > Pseudomonadati > Bacteroidota > Bacteroidia > Bacteroidales > Prevotellaceae > Prevotella > Prevotella sp. CAG:255. The sequence continues at coordinate 6,508 of NZ_HF986794.1, forward strand.
AAACCTAAGACAAAACAAAACAAATTGTAGTCGTTTTTATTGTTTTGTGTGGCTTATGTTATTAGTAATCAAAGACAAACTAAGAAATTGCAACTAATATTTACTGGGTTTACCGTTTAATTTAATCTTTGTCTTAATTTATATGCATTAAACAATGCAGGACTATGATTTAGTGATCTTATTATTAGATCCTCTAAAATCATAGTCCTGCACTTGACATATATTGTGATTATTGAATTCCTCTTTTATTTAATGCTTCAGAGTATTTTGCTGCATTCTTTAAATGTTCGTCATATGTTTCAGCAAAGTTATGTGTACCGCTAAAATCTTCTTTTGCACACATATATAAATAATTGTGATGAACGTGATTTAACACTGCATCGATGCCCGCAACAGTTGGAATCCTTATTGGGCCGGGAGGCAGACCTATATTTTTATATGTGTTATATGGGCTTTTAACGGTCAACATGTTATTGTAAATGCGCCTTATGTTGAAGTCCTGCAATGCAAATTTTATAGTCGGGTCTGCTTGTAATGGCATCCCTGCTTTTAATCTATTGTAATACATTCCTGCAATCATAGGCTTTTCTTGGTCGTTTGCAGTTTCTTCGTCAACAATACTTGCCATTGTTATTACCTCTTCTTTTGTCAAGTTCATGGCTTTAGCCTTTTGAGTCCGCTCAAAATTCCAGAACTTTTTGTTTTCTTTATTCATTTTTTCTAGAAATTTGTCTACGGAAATGTTCCAATATAATTCATATGTATTGGGGATAAACATGCACAATATTGTTTGTGTTGTATATCCGTATTTTGCACATGTTGCAGAATCTGTCAGTGCTTTATGTATTGACAAACTATCCATCATCATTTTCTTTGAGATGATTTCAGCAAGCTTATCAACTGTTCTTACACTTGGTATTGTAAGGTTTACTGATGATTGAAGGCCATTTTTTAGTTTTCTGAACACTGTAAATGCGCCATTTCCTTTTTCAATCTCATATCGTCCGGTTCTGATATTTTCTGTATATGAACTATATTTTACCAATATTTTGAAGCCTGACATAGAGTTGCTTGTTGCTATAGGCTCAAGTTTTGCATATACAGAGTCAATATTATCGTCATCATCTATATATACATATGTGTTGTTTTCTTTTGTAGACATTGAAGAAAATAAATAATAATAGCAAAGAAGACATGCTATTACAGCGCAAATAGCTGTTACAATTAGAATTTTTTTTGATGTTGCCTTTTTCATTTCTGTGGTTTTTTATTCGGGCGCAAAATTACATTTTATTTTTGAATTAGAATAGAATATAATTATATTTTATTTTTTAATGTTTCGTGATATTGAATTTTATTTTGTCGGGTCATTTTATTTGGCTGTACATAAGGTGAGTGATTAATGCATGTAATGGAGTAGTTCAAGCAAGATAAATGATTTATAATGAAATGCTTGTGACTAAGGACGTATTCTATTCAGTCTAAAATAAATGTTAATGCTATGTATTGTGGAATACTAAAAGTTTTTTGCTAATGAAAAAGTATTATATGCTAATTCATAAAAATCGTATTGAAATATTTGCAGCATTGAGAATAAATATGTAATTTTGCATCATCAAAAGATGTAAATACAGACCGTATTAGTTCGATCGGGATACTCATCAAATTAAAACTGAAAACCGAGAAGACTTCTTTTGCTAATGGCGGGCCACAATATCTTATGATATAGCTGTAAAGCCGGTGGATTACAAAGGCGGAGAGCTCTCAAATCCTTATATTGCTCGGAGTTTCATCACATCACTGGTACGGTCTTTTTCAGTATAAAGGGCAGGATTGTATCCTGCCCATATTGTTTAATTTAAAAGTTATCATTATTATGTTTTCTGGAATTATAGAAGATATGGCTATAGTGTCTGCAATTGAAAAAGATAAAGATAATGTAAATTATACATTCAGATGTTCTTTTGCAAATGAATTGAAAATAGACCAAAGTGTTTCACATAATGGCGTGTGTCTTACTGTTGTGAACCTTGATAATGATGAGTATACTGTTACAGCCATGAAGGAGACATTGGAGCGTTCAAATCTTGGCTTGTTATCTGTTGGTGATAAAGTTAATGTTGAACGTTCAATGGTAATGAATGGACGTCTTGACGGGCATATTGTGCAAGGTCATGTTGATATGACGGCTGAATGTATTAATATTGAAGACGCCAACGGCAGTACTTATTTTACGTTTAAATATCCGTTTGACAAAGAGATGGCTCGTCGTGGATATTTTACAGTAGATAAAGGTAGTGTAACGGTAAATGGTGTTTCTCTTACTGTATGTAACCCGACCGCGGACACATTTCAGGTCGCGATAATTCCTTATACATTTGAACATACAAATTTTTGTGATATTAAATTAGGAAGTAAGGTCAATATCGAGTTTGATATTCTTGGGAAGTATATAGCCAGGTTAAGTTCTTTATCATAATTAAATAACTTTTGTTAAGACTTTTGGCGAAAATCGACAAAATGGATAATTGTCTCTACTAAGTAGTTACATATATCCATTTTGTTTTTTATGTATTTTTTTTCTTCTTATTTTTGCATACAGATTATTTAATGCAAGGATATGAAGATAACAAAATTTTTTATGATCGGTGCATTGTTTTTGACACCTGCGATAGCGTTCGCTGGCGAGGTAAAACAGTGGACTTTAAAGGAATGCATTGATTATGCGATTAAGAACAACATAAAGATACAAACCGGTATCCTTTCTGTTGCATCTACAAAAGAAGATGTTAAAGAGGCAAGCGCAAGTCTTTTTCCGTCATTGTCGTTTTCAACTACTCATCAGGCCGGTTATCAACCTTTTTTAAGTGGTGATAAATCTCAAACGGATAAAGGTAGCTATGCTGGCGATTATGGATTAAATGCAACTTGGACTGTATGGAATGGAAATAAAAATCATAACAATATAAAATTGCAGAAGATAACAAGCCAGCAGGCCAATTTAAGCTTAGAAGAAAATGTTAATAGTATTCAGGAGCAGATCGTCCAGCTTTATGTTCAGATTTTATATGTCAGCGAAGCTGTTGATGTAAACGCTCAAATACTTGAGATAAGTAAACAGAATGCGGCAAGGGGAAAGGAAATGTACGATGTCGGCTCGTTGTCAAAAGCTGATTTGGCTCAACTTGATGCGCAGGTCGCTACAGATGAGTATAATCTTGTAAATATTAAAGGTGAATTAGAAGATTATAAGCTTCAGATGAAAAACCTTCTTAGGTTAAACTATGATTATGTTTTTGACATAGCTTTGCCTGGTTCAACAGATGAACAGGCTCTTGGAGTTATACCTTCTGCAAAAGAAGTCTTAGATAATGCTCTTTCGCTTCGCCCGGAAATGCAAAATGCAAAATTAGGTGTTGAGGCCAGTAATTTGGATATTGAGATTGCTAAAGCTGGTTATAGTCCCACAATAAGTCTTTCTGGAGGAGTGGGGACAAACACGCTAACAGGTATCGGGCAAAATTGGACAAATCAAATGAAAAGCAATTTTAATGGTTCGCTAGGCGTCACCTTAAGTATACCAATATTTGACAATCGTTCAACTAAAACAGCAATTAATAAGGCAAAGATGGGGCTTCAGCAATCAGAACTTGAAGTTGCAGATGCTCAAAGTAATCTTGCTTTAACAATTCAAGGATTTTGGATAAATGCGATGACAAATCAACAGCGTTTTAGGTCGGCACAAGTTAGTGTTAGTAGTGCAGAAGAAAGTTATGGGCTTTTAAGTGAACAATTTCGTTTAGGTCTTAAAAATATTGTTGAGCTTACTAATGCAAAAACAGTATTACTTAATGCTCAGCAGAGTCGTTTAGAGAGCAAATATATGACCATTCTTTATTTGCAACTACTTAATTTCTATAAAGGTGAAGAAATGAATTTAATATAACCCGGTAAAATGAAGAAAAAGATTATCATTAGTTTGGCAGTTGTTGTCATTATCGTTGTTTGTTGCAGCTTGTTTTTCTGCGGCAAAGGAAAGCATGAGATTTCATATGACACTGCTGTAGTTGGTGTGAGCAATATTTCTAATAGTGTTACAGCGACAGGTACGATAGAGCCTGTGACATCTGTTGACGTTGGTACACAGGTCTCTGGTATAGTTGATAAAATCTATGTCGATTATAATACTGTTGTCAAAAAAGGACAGGTTATAGCTGAACTGGATAAGACAAATCTTATCAGTGAGTTAAATATTGCAAAGGCTAATTTGAGCGATGCAACTAGTAACTTGCGTTACCAGCAGGCTAATTATAAACGCTATAATGCGCTATATAAAAAAGGTCTAATTAGCGCTGATGATTATGAGAATGCATTATTGTCATACCGTCAGGCACAAGATGCAGTAAGACAGCAAAAAGAGAGCGTTCAGAAAGCTCAGACTAATCTTGGATATGCTACTATCACATCACCAATAGATGGAGTCGTACTGTCAAAAGAGGTTGAAGAAGGGCAGACTGTTGCGGCTAGCTTTGAAACTCCTACATTGTTCACTATTGCAAGAGATCTTACGGACATGAGAGTGATTGCAGATGTTGATGAAGCTGATATTGGTGATGTTAAAGAAGGAGAACGCGTTTCTTTTACAGTTGATGCTTATCCGGATGACACTTTTTCAGGTACCGTTACTCAGGTTAGGCAGGAGGCCACGACAACTAATAATGTCGTTACTTATGAGGTGGTAATTAGTGCTCCTAATAAGGATTTAAAGTTAAAACCAGGTCTTACTGCCAATGTTACAATTTATACACTTGAGAAATCTAATGTGTTGAGTGTCCCGAATAAGGCATTAAGGTTTACTCCTACAAAGGAACTGATAGGAGATGCTGTAATAAAAGATTGTAAAGGAAGTAAAAAAGTTTGGACATTTAGTAATAATGTTTTTGAGGCTCATCCTGTAACTGTTGGAATCAGTGATGGAATTAATACAGAGTTGCTTGGTGGTATCAAAAAAGGTGCAAAAATAATAACAGAGATAAAAGTCGGTATGGGCAATGGGGGCAATGCAGTTCCGCCATCTGAGGCTTCAATGCAGGAGTCTAGTCCGTTTGCTCCTAAAGGGCCTGGTCAAAACAAGAAAAAATAATTAATAAGGAAATGTCAGATATTAATTCAGATAATCGTAAGGTAGTCATTGAACTTCAGAATGTGTTTCGTGATTTTCATGTTGGTGATGAGACTGTACATGCCCTGCGAGGTGTATCTTTTAAAATATATGAAGGAGAATTCGTTACCATAATGGGTAAGTCTGGTTCTGGTAAATCAACTCTTCTTAATCAATTAGGATGTCTCGATACTCCTAGTCGTGGTGAGTATTATCTTGACGGCATATCTGTACGTAAAATGAAAAAGCCGGAAAGGGCTGTATTGAGGAATCGCAAGATAGGCTTTGTATTTCAAAATTATAATCTTTTGCCAAAGACAACCAGTATAGAGAATGTAGAGCTTCCTTTAATGTACAATCCTGGTATTAGTGCAAAAGAACGTCGTGAGCGTTCAATAGAAGCTCTGAAGGCTGTCGGATTGGGCAATCGTCTTTATCATAAGTCAAATCAGATGTCTGGAGGTCAGATGCAACGTGTCGCCATTGCGCGTGCATTGGTCAATAATCCAGCTGTTTTACTTGCAGATGAGGCTACAGGAAATCTTGACACGCGCACGTCTTTCGAGATATTGGTCCTATTCCAGAAATTGCATGCAGCAGGAAGAACTATTATTTTTGTAACGCATAATCCTGATATTGCGAATTATTCGAGTCGGAATATAGTCCTTCGTGATGGTATTGTAAGAAGTGATGAAGTTAATAATAATATTCTTTCTGCTGCTAAGGCTCTTGCAGAGCTGCCGCCTTCTCGAGATGATTGATTTATTTATATGGTGAGATTAATTCGTATTTATATGGGCTCGGACTTTCATATAATGTAGATTTATCGTACCTTTGGGAAATTTAAAAGCTGAGGTTTAAAAAGAGATTAAAGAACAAATGAGTATAACCAATTTATTTAAGATAGCATTACGTGCGATAGCAGCAAACAAGCTGCGCTCTTTTCTTACGATGCTTGGTATAATAATTGGTGTGGCATCGGTTATTACCATGTTGGCAATAGGACAGGGCAGCAAGCAAAGTATACAAAAACAAATATCCGAAATGGGGTCAAATATGATAATGATTATGCCTGGGCAGGATATGCGTGGAGGTGTGCGACAAGAAGCTTCTTCAATGGAAACGCTTAAATTGACAGATTATGAAGCACTAAAAGATCAATGCAAATATATTAGTGCAATAAGTCCTGTGGTAAATAGTTCTGGCCAGTTTATCAATGGTAATAACAATACACCATCAACGATATATGGAGTGAACCAGGATTATTTGACAATACGAAAATTGGACGTTGAAGACGGAGAGATGTTTTCAGATGAAGATATAAAGTCTAGTGCAAAAGTTTGTGTTGTTGGAAAAACTGTTGTTGATAATCTTTTTCCTGATGGATCTGATCCCGTAGGGAAGGTTATACGTTTTAACACGATTCCTTTTCGTATTGTAGGTGTCCTGAAAAGTAAAGGATACAATTCTATGGGTATGGATCAGGACGATTTGGTGCTTGCGCCTTATTCGGCTGTTATGAAACGTATACTTGCTATAACCTATGTACAGAGTATTTCATGTTCTGCTCTTACTGAGGACTTGACAGATAAAGCTACAGAAGAAATTACATCGATTTTACGTTCTCAGCATAAACTAAAGGATGCCACAGATGATTTTGAAGGCGATGAGGATGATTTTAATATACGTTCTCAAGAAGAGTTGGCTACCATGATGAACTCAACGACAGACCTAATGACAATCTTGTTGGCATGTATTGCAGGCATATCTCTTGTCGTAGGAGGTATTGGAATAATGAACATCATGTATGTCAGTGTTACTGAACGTACTCGTGAAATCGGTTTGCGTATGAGTGTCGGAGCAAGAGGGGTAGACATCCTGAGCCAGTTCCTCATAGAGTCAATTCTTTTAAGTGTTACTGGTGGATTAATTGGGGTACTCATGGGTATAGGTGCTACTTTTGGAGTAAATATATTTGCCAAATGGCCAGTGCTTATACAGCCTTGGAGTGTATTCCTTAGCTTTTTTGTCTGTACGGCAACTGGAGTTTTCTTTGGATGGTATCCGGCCAAGAAGGCTGCTCAACTTGATCCGATAGAAGCTATTAGGTATGAGTAGGCTAATATGAATTGATTAAGAAATTAGAATTGATTGGAAACTATGAGCAAAAAGAACGCATTCTTAATTATTTTTCATCTGTTTTGTTGGATTATCGTTGCCTTGCCTTCGGTTATCTTTGTTCCACAGCGCATACAGTATGATGCCGTGATGTATCTTATCCGCTTGTGTTTCCCTGCGTTTATGTGCGTCATATTTTATCTTAATTATTTTTGGCTTGCTCCACGTTGCATAATTTCAAGTCGTCGAAAAAATGTTTATATTGTAATTAACGCTTTTGTTATTACAATATTGGCGATATGTATGCAATTTATGATGGATTATATACATATACGTGAGATGGAGGCTGGTTGGACGCCACCACAACATGAACGCTTTACAAAAATGTCTGTATTCTTATCATTGACCATTCGCAATGGTTGTTCATTTGCTTTTTCTGCAGCAGTGGGAACCTTATTGTGTCTTGCGATGAAATGGCAAAAAGCCGAAGCCGCAAGACGCGAAATGGAAATACAAAAAACAGAGGCCGAATTAAAAAATTTGCGTAACCAAATTAATCCACATTTTCTGCTTAATACATTAAATAATATATATGCACTTATCTCTTTTGATCAGTCAAAGGCACAGAAGGCCGTTCTTTCTTTGAGCGCTTTATTGCGTCAGATGCTTTATGGTACACAGAAAAATTCTATAACCTTGAAAGAAGAGGCTGATTTTATTACACATTATGTTGATTTAATGCGTATTAGAACAGGTGAAAACGTTAATATAAAATTAAATATATCCATACCGCCTTCTAATGATATATTCATTGCGCCGGTAATATTAATCTCATTAGTAGAGAATGCTTTTAAACATGGTATTAGTCCTACTATGACTAGCTTTATTTCAATCAATCTGTTTTCTGATGGTGAAAAAATTGAGTTTGAAATAAAAAACAGCAATTTCCCTAAAAATAATTCAGATAAAAGTGGGCATGGCATTGGTCTTAAGCAAGTTGCGAAACGTTTGGACCTTGCATATAAAGATAAATATGAATGGATAAAAGGTGTAGATGATTTAAATAAAGTATATTACTCTAAAATTATTATTTATGATATTAAATTGTGCGATAATAGATGATGAACCATTAGCAGCGAGATTGCTTGCCAGTTATGCAGAGAAGACTCCTGAATTAAAACTTACAGGAACTTATGATAGTGCTGTTTCTGCAATGAAAGTGTTAAGAAATAATCCTGTTGATTTGTTGTTCCTAGACATTCAGATGCCTGAACTTAGTGGGCTTGAGTTTGCTAATATTATACCGAAGGAAACTCGTATTATTTTTACAACGGCTTTTGACCGTTATGCTATTGATGGCTACAAGGTTAATGCTATAGACTATCTTTTAAAACCGATAAGTTATGAGCAGTTTGTTATGGCTGTCAATAAGGCTGTTGAATGGTTTAAGACAATGAATCGTCAGGAGACAATGTCGCAAGACAAGTTTTTGTATATTAAAAGTGAGTATAAACTAGTAAAGGTTAGATTTGATGATATCCTTTATATCGAAGGCCTAAAAGACTATATTAAAGTGTATCTTGTTGATAACAAGAAACCAGTATTGTCTCTTATGAACATGAAGAAGTTGGAGGATTTTCTTCCACATCCGCCTTTTATGAGAGTTCATCGGTCTTTTATTGTTAATATGACAAAAGTGGAGATGATTGATCGTGGGCGCATCATTATTGGCAGTACGATTATTCCTGTTTCAGAAAGTTATAAAAATCAGTTCCAAAGTTTTATTGATAACCATATTTTGCAATAATAGACAGAAGGCTACTTGGGGATATTTATGTAATTTATATTTTAAATGATATACGTATTTATCCTTATGTGGGTGAAATTGTGGTAATGAAGAGCAGAATGACATGATAAGTTCATTTATTCATGTGAATAATGCCCATGCTCATATTATTTTGAATACGAATGTAATATAAAGATAGGCGGCAAGTATATTACTTG
>NZ_HF986795.1:0-186 GCF_000431195.1 Prevotella sp. CAG:255
CTTATGCGCCTCGCCGGCGAACTCGGCGGCGACATTGAACAGGCCGTCAGGCGGCTGGCCGCGCAAAGGCGCGAGGCTAAACGAAAATTCAACAACATATGAAACCAAAAACAAAGGAAAAATGAAAAGACAATCCAAGACTATGAAAAGAAAACGGTTCAAGGCGGTTTTTGCCGCAGCCGGTGG
>NZ_HF986795.1:297-755 GCF_000431195.1 Prevotella sp. CAG:255
GGAGGGGAGGCCAGACGTGATAATCCGCAATGACGACGGCACCCACAAGGTGACGCTTATGTCGAAGGGCGGCAGGCAGCGCAAGCTGAAGCCGCAGACGTTCGTACTCATGGAGGACGGCGGCAACATGTTCATCGACACGGGCTACCGCATTGGCGTATCATACAACGAAAATACGGACGTGCTGACGTTCCCGCCATACGGCGACTATATCAGGAAGGAGGCAGTGCAATGAGGAAAAGGATTCTAATGTTTGCCGCCGCTTCCACGCTCTGCCTCGCACAGGCAAGCGCGCAGTGGGTCGTGTCGGACCCCGGTAACCTTGCACAGGGCATAATAAACATGTCCGACAACATCGCCCACACGTCGAAGACCGCCGTGAACACGGCGCAGAACTTCGCCGAAACGGTCAAGATTTACGAGCAGGCCAAGCGTTACTACGACGCGCTGAAGAGCGT
>NZ_HF986796.1:0-613 GCF_000431195.1 Prevotella sp. CAG:255
AATAATAGGATAAAACGCAGAATAAAGCGAATTTGAGCATTCTCACTGACGGTCAGAGGGTTTGGCTTCGGGTGGCACGGAATGACATAAGGGCGGAAAAACGGATTTGGGCGGATTACAGCAATAGATGCACTTCCAAATCATTACCCAACACCTGATGCACATTTAACACTAACGGTCTCTATTTCTGCGTTCTGCGTAGGTTTACATTCTGCCTTTACAACTCCCATAAACTAATTTTGCACCAAACAAAAAGCAAGGATTATGAGAAGTACTTTCAAGACCGTCTTCTATGTAAACGGAAGCAAGGAAAAGAATGGAATTGTCCCCATCATGGGACGGGTTACAATCAACGGGACTATCGCACAGTTCAGTTGCAAGCAGCGTATCTCCAAGGATTTGTGGGATGCTAAAGGCAACAGGGCGAAAGGCAAGAGCCGCGAGGCGGTGACGGTGAACTATGCGCTTGACAACATCAAGGCGCAGATAACGAAGCACTACCAGCGGCTTTCCGACCGTGAGGCATTTGTCACGGCTGAAATGGTACGCAACGCCTATCAAGGCATCGGCACGGAGTATGAAACATTGTTACGGGCCTTTGACAAGGAGAATG
>NZ_HF986797.1:0-51675 GCF_000431195.1 Prevotella sp. CAG:255
GATTATGATTCCCGATGTACCCAAGAAGTCAGACAGCCGTTATCAGAAACGGAAAAAACATAAACTATTCTGCAAGCGTGCAGGTATAGAACCGACAATAGGTCACTTAAAGTCAGATTACCGATTAGGCCGCAACTTTTATAAGGGTGTGACGGGAGATACTGTGAACGTTCTTCTGGCGGCTGCGGTCTATAACTTCAAAAGAGCCATGAAAGCTCTTTGTTGCATGTTTCAAAAAATTTGCGAGATACTGTGTCAAAACAACATCTCGCAAAAATGGGCTTTTTAAGGGACGCCTATTTAATCTAATATCATTTATAAAAATTGCCAACATTATGAAATGTCTAATACAACTTAAAACATCTAATATTTAGAGAATCGGTATTTCTGCGTCTTACGCACGCAGACAATCAGCATAGCAAGCATCTCTAACGATTGAAAATATCATCACAAAGACGTCTTGCACTACATTGTAAAAAAGCCACAACAGATATCCGTGGCAATTTACACAATTTACCAATACGTAATCACCCTCAGGCATTACGCCACAGTAACAGCTGGCGTTGCAGAGATTAAAATACAGGAGTCTGCCCTATCCGGGACGGCTTTCACATTAATAATAAGGGTGCTAAAATATGGCGTTTGTCAACGGCACACATTCTATTAACTAACAGCATCCGGTGAAACATCATGATGTGCTGAACGCCATTATACAAAATATTGATAAAGATTATTAATTAAAAACTCCAATAAAACGGCGGAGGATGTGCTCTACACTCATCTCCCGCCGTTATTGTGTTCCATACGGGCCGACACATCAAACGCAGCATTCCACATTAGTTGCAGCCAGACAGGACCTTGCTATAGCAATGAAACATTGGCATAAATAATAATGTTACAGAATGCAGGTAGCATATACACGGCAAGTTGTATTCACTGCAAAAGGTGCCAAAACGCCATGCGAAAGGGCATGTTTTACAACATGAAATGCGGCAAATTGGAATGTAAAAGGTATGCTTTTACAACAAAGAACATAAACAGGAAAGTAAAGCGAAAAAGTTTTTTGTATAAACTCATCACTCGTCACAAAGCCTCATAACTCACTGCATGCCAGCATATTAGACTGTGATGAGTTGCCGTACCGACTCATCACACGACAAAGTGGAAAGCCTGGCGTGATGAGTTGAGAAAGAAACTCATCACACCATAACGCATTACAGTTCAACACTTTACGCATGAATGTGATGAGTGATGAGTTTATACAAAAAACTTTTTCTGTTTATTTCCGTCAGTTATCCGGCATGCTGTCGTCATGGCAACAAGGCATTAAAATAACACTATCACGCCTGCCGTGAGACATGAGCCGCAAGCCTGAAACATAAAAGGACTACTTACAGAAGCCTGCCGGCTTCATAGCTTACAACTCCTCCGGCCGGATTGCAGTCTGGCAAAAAGCGGGAAACAGTACCGGACACAGCATAACCGGCACAGCCAATAATCAAAGGACTTATCTGCCAAGATACGTCAATACTCTATCTTATCGTCTTTCTGCGCCCACATCTCAAAAGCCTTGATGGCCTCGTTGCGCATCATCTCCTCTGACGACAGCTTGCGGCCTTCACGCGGCAGAGCCAGCTCGTCGTAGATAAACGAGTCGTCAAATCCGATGTTCTTGGCATCGGTCTTGTTGTTGGCAAAATAAACCTTCTTCAGTCTTGCCCAATATATTGCGCCAAGGCACATGGGGCACGGCTCACACGACGTAAAAATCTCGCAGTCGCTGAGGTCAAACGTACCCAAGGCGGCAGCTGCCGCCCTTATGGCGCTCACCTCTGCATGGGCTGTAGGGTCGTTGTTGGCCGTCACGCGGTTGACTCCCGTTGCAACAATCTCGCCGTCGCGGGCTATCACTGCTCCAAAAGGTCCTCCGCCATTGTTGACATTATCTATCGAAAGCTCTATGGCCTTACGCATAAGTTCGTCTTTTGTCATAATGATTTCTTTTATTAACGTTTGAAACAATCATACACCCGGCAGCTGCCGCAGCACGGCCTTGATGCAAGGGCGCACCTGAAGTATGGCATCTGCCGGCATACCGCAACAAATATACTAATTTATAAATTATAAAAAGAAAATAGACAAATTAAATAATAATTATTTCAACTATTTATAAAAAAATGTGGACAATGCTTCCGGCTGTCATCTGCCGGTTTTCCACAACCGCTCACTATACTTATGCCGGCTCTTTGTCTCACATTAAGCATAACGGCAAATAACAAACAAGCGCTCAGCCAAAATCAGGCGTCAAGCTCTGCCTACGGGCTTGTCAGGCGTAGTAATCCGGACAGGAAAACAACAAAAAAAGCGTGTCAGAATGCATACAAAAGCACATTCTGACACGCCTTCTTGATTAGTATATGAGAATATTAGCTTTAGAATTCAGCATTTTTCGGAGTACGCGGGAACGGTATCACGTCGCGTATGTTCTGCATACCTGTAACGAACAGGATAAGGCGCTCGAATCCGAGACCGAATCCTCCGTGAGGGCATGATCCGTATTTACGTGTGTCGAGATACCACCACATATCCTTCATCGGGATGTTGCGCTCGTTGATTTCACCTATCAGCTTGTCGTAGTTCTCCTCACGCACGCTTCCGCCGATAATCTCGCCAATCTGCGGGAACAGAACGTCGGTGCCCTGAACAGTCTTGCCGTCCTCATTAATCTTCATGTAGAACGCCTTTATGGCCTTAGGATATCCGGTCATGATGACAGGCTTCTTGAAGTGCTCTTCAACGAGATAACGCTCGTGCTCGCTGGCAAGGTCCATGCCCCAGCTTACGGGGAACTCGAACTTATGACCGTTCTTAACGGCCTCTTCAAGAATATTGATACCCTCTGTGTACTCAAGACGGACAAAAGAACCGCTGACAACCGAATTGAGTCGCTCTATCAGCGTCTTGTCTATCATCTTGTTGAGGAACTCAAGGTCGTCCTTGCAGTTGTCCAAAGCCCACTGAACGCAGTATTTGATGAAGTCTTCCTCGAGGTCCATCAGGTCGTTGAGATCGATGAATGCAACCTCAGGCTCTATCATCCAGAACTCGGCCAGGTGGCGCGGAGTGTTTGAGTTTTCGGCACGGAAAGTTGGTCCGAAAGTATAGATGGCACCCAGAGCCGTTGCTCCGAGCTCGCCCTCGAGCTGTCCGCTCACGGTGAGTGATGTCTGCTTGCCGAAGAAGTCGTCGTCGTAGGTTATCTTGCCTTCGTCGTTCTTCTTAAGGTCGTAGAGGTTCTTCGTTGTAACCTGGAACATCTGTCCTGCACCCTCACAGTCGCTGGCAGTGATGAGCGGTGTGTGGAAATAGAAGAATCCGTGATCGTGGAAATACTTGTGGATGGCTATGGCCATATTGTGGCGTATGCGCATCACAGCTCCGAAGGTGTTGGTACGAAGGCGCAGATGTGCATACTGGCGCATGTACTCGAAGCTCTGTCCCTTTTTCTGCATCGGATAGTCGCTGGCGCAGAGACCGTAAATCTCAATCTCACGGCACTGCAGCTCTACCGTCTGTCCTGCTCCCTGGCTCTCAACCAGCTCGCCGTTGACATTGATGCATGAGCCTGTGGTTATCTGCTTGAGCATGCTCTCGTCGAACTTTGACGGATCGACAACTACCTGTACGTTCTTTATTGTTGAACCGTCGTTAAGCGCGATAAAGTCTACTGACTTGCTGCTACGGTGGGTACGCACCCATCCTTTTACGTTGACGACAGCGCCGAAATCTGTGCGCTGAAGCACGTCTACGACTTTTGTTCTCTTGATTTTTTCCATTTTGTTATATGTTTTGACAGTAATCCGGCGCATGCCTCAGCCATGCTGTCGGCCATGTGGCACAAACAGAGCCGCAGGCCTGCACCAAAATACGTTTCGTCTAAAAAGCTTCAGCCTTTAATTCTGATTGTTGTACTATTATTCAAAAGCTCCCATGCGCAGCATGTCAACTTCCTTCTCTGTGAGGAAGCGCCAGTCGCCGCGGCGGAGATTCTTCTTAGTCAGACCTGCAAAGAGCACACGGTCGAGCTTGACAACTCTGTATCCGAGGCTTTCGAAGATACGGCGGACGATACGGTTCTTGCCGCTGTGTATCTCGATGCCCACCTGGCTCTTGTCTGTTGCGCTGGCATACTCGATGGCGTCGGCATGCACCTCGCCGTCTTCAAGAGTTATGCCTGTGGCTATCTGCTGCATGTCGTGAGCAGTAACCTTCTTGTCGAGGAAGACGTGATAAATCTTCTTCTTCAGGAATTTAGGATGAGTGAGCTTGCTGGCCAGATCGCCGTCGTTGGTGAGCAGGAGCACTCCTGTGGTGTTTCGGTCAAGGCGTCCTACGGGATAGATACGCTCCGGACATGCGTTCTTTACGAGATCCATCACAGTCTTGCGCTGCTGCGGGTCGTCGCTTGTTGTAACACAGTCCTTTGGCTTGTTGAGAAGCACGTATACCTTCTTCTCCATTGACACCTTCTGATCGTGGAATCTGATGTCGTCAGTGCGCAGAACCTTTGTTCCGAGCTCTGTAACAACCTGACCGTTAACGCTGACCACGCCTGCCTGTATGAACTCGTCGGCCTCACGGCGGCTGCAGATACCTGCATTGGCCAGATACTTGTTAAGTCTTACGGGCACTGTCGGGTCGATGTTGGCCTCTTTATATTCTATACGCTTCTTCTGGCTGTACTTTGCGTTAGGATCATAATCAGGGGTACGCTGACGGTAACCGCCGCGCTGCTGATATTCCGGCTTGGTAACCGCCGCGCTGCTGATATGCCGGCTGACGCTGCGGACCATATCCGCCACGCTGATAGCCACCGCGCTGATAAGAGTTCTGACGTGGCTGATAGCCGCCCTCGCCTCCTCCGTTGTTGTAACGCGGACGATAGCCTGCCGACTGGCGGGGCTGATAGCCGCCGTCCATGCCCTGATTGTAGTTCTGGCGGTAGGGCGAGCCCTGACGCTGGCCATACTGGTTCTGGCGGGGCTGATAGTTGCCGTCGGCATCGCTGTTATAACGCGGACGATATCCGCCGCGCTGCTGCGGCTGATAGCCCTGACGCTGCTGATAGCCGCCCTGCTGTCCGCTGTTGTAGCGCGGACGGTAAGAACGCTGCTGACCTCCGTCTGACTGGAGCGCTGCGCCGAATCCCTCAGGACGGAAGCCTGCTGAATCGTTATTATAGTTTCTGCTAGATGAATATGCACGCTGTACCTTGATGCGCGGACGCATAGGTCTTTCTCCGTTACGGTAGTTTGTGTTTTCAGCCGGTTTGTAGCCCTCACGGCTTACCTCGTTTTGTCCGGCATACATACCTTCTTTCTTGTTTTCTAAATCTTCTGTCATATTATTTCAGATTAATGCCTCACGGCGGTTTGTAATTATGTTATTTTTATATTTTGTTCTGCTACATTTACTAAGACATTCAAACAAACAGGCATCCACACGGCCGGTAGTCAATACTGAAGCCGCGGGCGATGCCTTGCTTATTATATTCCGGTGTAATTGTGAGGCGTTATGGCCATAAGCTCAGCCTTAACCTCATCGCTTACATTCAGTTCTTTGATAAATTGATGTATTGTTTCTTCTGTCATTTTATGGTTAGTACGTGTAAGTGCCTTGAGAGCCTCATACGGATGTGGATAGGCCTCACGGCGCAATATGGTCTGAATGGCCTCAGCCACAACGGCCCATGTATTGTCGAGGTCGGCACTTATCTTCTCTTCGTTGAGTATGAGCTTGCGCAGTCCTTTCAGTGTGCTCTGTATTGCGATGACAGTGTGTCCGAGAGGCACACCGATGTTGCGAAGCACTGTAGAGTCGGTAAGGTCGCGCTGCAGACGGCTTACGGGCAGCTTCTGTGCCAAGAACTGCAGCACAGCGTTTGCTACGCCGAGGTTGCCTTCACTGTTCTCGAAGTCAATAGGATTGACCTTATGAGGCATTGCGCTCGAGCCAACCTCACCGGCCTTGATCTTCTGCTTGAAGTATTCCATTGAGATATACATCCAGAAGTCGCGGTCAAGGTCTATTATTATCGTGTTTATGCGGCGCACGGCATCAAGCACTGCACCCAGACAGTCATAGTTGCTTATCTGCGTGGTCCACTGCTCGCGCACGAGTCCGAGTTTCTCGCTGACAAACTTATTGCCGAAAGCCTTCCAGTCGTACTCGGGATATGCCACATGATGGGCATTGTAGTTACCCGTAGCACCGCCGAACTTGGCAGTAAGCTCACACTGACGTAAAGAGTCGAGTTGCTTCTGCAGACGGTATGCGAACACCATAACCTCCTTACCGAGACGTGTGGGCGATGCAGGCTGTCCGTGAGTCTTGGCCAGCATGGGCACCTCTTTCCACTCTTCGGCATAGTCGGTGAGCTGCTTTATGAGCTCTTCCACCTGCGGAACCACAACATCGCAAAGCGCATCCTTAAGCGAGAGCGGCACTGAGGTGTTGTTGATGTCCTGCGACGTCAGTCCGAAATGAATAAACTCCTTGAACGGCTCGAGACCGCCGATGGCGTCGAACTGTTCTTTTATATAATACTCCACGGCCTTAACGTCGTGGTTTGTGATGCCTTCAATTTCCTTGACACGTGCCGCACCGGCTTCGTCAAACGTAAGATAGATGTCACGCAGACGTCCAAACAGCGAATGGTCGAAATCCTTGAGCTGAGGGAGCGGAAGCTCGCACAGCGCAATAAAATATTCGATCTCCACACGTATACGGTAACGTATGAGAGCATACTCAGAAAAATAGTCTGCAAGCCGTTCGGTCTTGCCTCTGTATCGGCCGTCTATCGGAGAGATGGCAGTAAGTAAGTCAAGATTCATAACTAATACGTATTAACGGTTGCAAAATTAATAATTTAAATCGATTTAATGGCACTTACAGACAATAAAAGTTTGTTATAAATTGCATTTTTATAAATACCGGACAGGCAACACACGCAAGCGGCAAAATCATGACAAGAGTGTGCATAAAGAAAAACCGACAGCACCTTGGTGTTGTCGGTTTTGTGTGGGCGTTGACGGATTCGAACCGCCGACCCTCTGCTTGTAAGGCAGATGCTCTAAACCAGCTGAGCTAAACGCCCTTGTTCTTGTAAGCGAGTGCAAAGATACGGCGTTTTTTTCTTTCCGCCAAATTTTTCGCAAACTTTTTTTCATTTTTTTCTTAAATTTCGTTCCTAAACAGGCATTTTTTACCCAGAATGCACCAATAATCCAGTTCTATGCAAGACTCACCGCACATAACGCTCAGCGCTCCTCACAGAAAGCAGCAATGGACGCTGACATACAGAACAGACATTAATATTCCGGACAAAGACATAAAATCAGCAAAACGAACAAGGACTCATGCGCAAAGAAAAAGCAACAGCCGCCACACGACAAAAACAACCTAACACCACGACAAATAAAAGGATACCGGCTGCATACCTTGCATAAGGTAAAGGACACAAAAACGGCCTGCAAAATGCCGACGCCAACAGGCATTCGCACTCACAACACAACCTTCTGACAATCAACGCATTACAAAAGGGCACATTTTAGGCGGCAAAAGGTGTCCTTTTAGCCTGCAATTTGTATCCTTTCGCAACATAAAAGGACGCAAATCAGAAATAAGACAGCGCACAAAGAGCCAACCGAGTGCAGCGAGCGCCAACCGGGCATACAATAATACATGCATCAAGCCGAGACATTGTGCATCTCAACCGTATACAGCCATTCTTTCTGCATCAACCGCAAGAACTCCTCACCTACACTACCCGACAATGTATTTCTACAAAAAGATTAAACCAGCAAAGACAAAAGGATACATACAAAACCGCCGACAACAAAGCTGATCCGAAATTCAAACACACATCTATAGAGCCGCCACTGCATTAACCTCCAACCAGTCATTATACCGCACATAGCGTGGCTCACCCGATAAATAGTGGGGAAAGAAAGAAAAAAATCTTATCCCAAAAAGGAGCTCAATATAAAGCAATAATACAGACCGAATCATAATAACAGATTGGGGTTAAAGCAAGACACAAAAACTATCAGGAAAACATGCCATACAGGCCACGACTGCAGCGAAACGAAGAAAAGACAGACAAGCGGCAACAATGACAATAAACGAAAAATGCCGGACAAATTGTCCGGCATTCTGTTTTGATGTGGGCGTTGACGGATTCGAACCGCCGACCCTCTGCTTGTAAGGCAGATGCTCTAAACCAGCTGAGCTAAACGCCCTTGTTCTTGTAAGCGAGTGCAAAGATACGGTGTTTTTTTCTTTTCACCAAATTTTTCGCAAACTTTTTTCAAAAAAAGATGCCCCGACATGTCGGGGCACCATTTAAACTTTAACTGATATGGAATTTTACTTTGCAATCTCAACAGTAGCGCGACGGTTGTATGAAGGAGGAACGAGTGTGTCTACACCGCCCTTAGCCTCAATCTGGATGTTTTCTCTCTTAACACCCATCTTAACCAATTCGTCAGCAACTCTCTCAGCACGTTTCTGTGACAGAGCACGGTTGTATGCAGCAGGACCTGTTGCATTGTCAGCATATCCAGTAACAATCAACTTAGCGTTGTTGTCCTTAGAATAGTCTGCAAGATTCTTAACGTTAACAAGGTCTTTTCTTGAAGCGATTGTAGACTTGTTGATGTTGAAGAATACAGAAACAGGATTTGTTATATACTCTTTCTCAACCTTTGTTGTTGCATTAGCTGTTCTGTTTGCAAGCTCGTTCTTCAGACGGCTGTTCTCTGCCTTCTCGTCTGCCAGCTGAGCATTGAGAGCGTCGAGCTGTGACTGTGAAAGAGCCTTGATGGCGTCTACATCAGGAACTTTGTTCCATGTGCCCTTACCTACGTTGTAAGTGATACCAACCTCTGCATAAACGTTGTTAGGATGGCTCATCAGGAAGCCTTCGCCCATATCGGCCGGCATGCCGCAGATGTCGCTCTCCATGCGGTTCCAACCAAGTTCGAAGTTGATGGCAACCTTTCTGCTTACCCAGAACTCGTTCAAGATACCTACTGACCAGCCCATTGCATATCTGTTATATGTGCAAGAACGGCCGACACCGGCACCAGCGAAAGGTATGAAGTTCCATACACGGTCAGGATTGTAGCCACAGAACATATTGCTGAGGTTGAACATTACCTGCTCATTCAAGATCCAATACTTGTTGCCGTTGCCTTTGTTCTGATCGCTGTAAACAGCCTTACCCCAGATTCCCTGCAGCTTTGTACGGAGACCTATTCCAGGTGTGAACCATTTACCGATGGCGATAGAAGCTCCAGGGTTAGAACGGAATTTCTTGAAGGGGCTCTTTGACCAGCCTCTGCCATCTTCATAATTACCATACCAAGCGTTCCATTCAGCACCGGCCTGAATAAACCAGTTGCTCCAGAACGAATTTGTAGCAACGCTGTACTTTTCAGTAGCGTCGTTCTCCTGCGCCATTGAGGCAACAGAAGCACCTGCTAAAAGTAATACAATTAATAACTTTTTCATAACTCTTAATATTAAACAATCAATAAAAATATGTCAAATGCCTTTATATACAAAGCGTATCTTCAAGTGCAAAGATAGCAATATTTTTCAATTAAACACGTTTTTTGTAATTTTATTTTCACATTTTCAGCAAAGAATGTAAACCATTATTAAAACGCATCAGCAAAACAAGTTATCAATGTCATGTTGCTTAAGCATGCCTATCACAGGCTTGCCGTCAGGAGTGTAGTTTACGTTTGAGCACGTAAACAGTTCGTTAACAATACTTTCCATCTCCGCATTGTCGAGCACTTGTCCGTAAGGGATGGCTGCACTTTTTGCCAATTGCAGTGCCAGTGCGCTGTTTATACCTTCCGTCGGCCCTATTCCGGTTTCAATAAAATCATCCACTATATTCTTCAACAGCTTTACATAGTCAACGTCTTCAAGTCCGGCGGGAATTCCGTTTATCGAGTAGCTGCCGCCTCCAAGAGAAGCGAGGTCGAACCCTATATTGGCTATTTCGTTGCTTATCTTATCTATAATCACGGTTTCGGAAGGAGAAAACTGTATCATCTCCGGGAACAATATCTGCTGCGAGCTGCATCCCTTTCCGTTAATCTGCGAGAGATAGCGTTCATAAAGTATGCGCACATGGGCACGATACTGGTCGATAACCATCAAACCAGACTTAACGGCAGTCATGATATACTTTCCCTTATATTGATAATGTGCAGGTGACTTCTCGTCTATAACGCTGCCTCCGCCCGAGATTATCGTTCCTTCCGGTTCAGGCTGGGCCACATCAGGCATAAAGAGGCTTTGCTCTTCGCCGCCGCTCACTCCTTCATAGAGCGTCTCCCATGAGTCTGGAACCGTTCTACGGTTTGATGGCACACTGCCTGCTGACGTCTCCTTGAAAGGATTATACTCCGGATTAAAGTCAAGTTTGGGAGCTGAAGTGCCGCCCACAGAGGGGTCGAACACCGGTATATCCGGCCTTCCTTCGGTGTCGAAGTCTATCGAAGGAACATCATTAAAACGGCCGAGAGAGTCTTTAACGGCAGCCATAAGTATCTGCCATATAGTCTGCTCATTCTCAAACTTTATCTCGGTTTTTGTAGGATGGATGTTCACATCGATGTCTTCGGGATTGACATCGAAGTAAATGAAATAAGGCACCTGCTCGCCCATTGGTATAAGGCGGTCGAAAGCCGTAAGCACGGCCTTATGAAAATACGGATGCTTCATATATCTCCCGTTGACAAAGAAATACTGATGAGAGCATTTCTTACGGGCGGCTTCGGGCTTGCCGACAAATCCCGAGATATTGCATACCGTTGTCTCAACGTTAACGGGCAGTATGTCGTGATTGAGTTTCTTGCCGAACACATCTACTATACGCTGTCTCAGGCTGCCTTTACGCAGGTTGAACATCTCCACGCCGTTGCTATGGAACGTAAAGTTTATCTGCGGATAAACAAGCACTATACGCTCAAAAGCAGCAAGGATGTTATTAAGTTCCGTAGAGTTAGACTTCAAGAACTTACGTCTTGCAGGGACGTTGAAGAATATATTGTTTACAGAAAAGTTGCTTCCTATAGGACATGAAACAGGCTCCTGGGCCATAACCTTAGAGCCGGAAATAGTGATATGCGTTCCGAGTTCGTCATCTGCAGTGCGTGTTTTCAGTTCAACCTGGGCCACGGCAGCGATAGATGCAAGCGCCTCACCACGGAATCCCATTGTATGAAGAGCAAACAGGTCGCTTGCCTGGCGTATCTTTGATGTTGCATGACGTTCAAACGAAAGGCGCGCATCGGTTTCCGACATGCCCTTGCCGTTGTCTATCACCTGTATCGAAGTGCGCCCTGCATCGGTAACCAGTACCTTAATTGTATCTGCTCCAGCATCAACAGAATTTTCAACAAGTTCCTTGATTACAGATGCCGGACGCTGTATAACCTCACCCGCAGCAATCTGATTTGCCACAGAATCAGGCAGAAGCTGTATAATGTCACTCATGATTTTTCAACTAATTAAAATAAAGCAAAAACTTCCAAACTACAACAAGCAGGACAATCAGCAGCAGGATGACACCCGTACTAAGGATGAATCCGCCGGACAAACGCCGTTCGCTGCGGCGCCTTGCATATTTCGTAGCGTTAAGGAAAGCGCCTCTTATGCGGTCTTCATGGCTTGACTTGCCTTTGTCGTCTGTCACACCAAGCTCCCGTTTCGCACGTTCCTCCACATCCTTCAATACATCCTTACGTTCATCAGCATACAGGTATTGATGCTGAAACCCACGCGGTCTGCGCTGCTTGAACAGTCCCATAAGCTTATTTGTTGTCTTTTAGCTCAACATCGGTCTTGGCCTCTGTTTTTGTTTCTCCACCCGGCGCAGTCTGAACGTCAGAATCCTTTACGCTGTCGGATGCAGGAACTGGAGCAGATTCCGGCTTACTTTCAGGTGAACCTGCAGTTTTCTGTTTTTCTGACACGCCATCTGCAGACGATGTTTGCTTTGCGTCCGCTCCATCAGCCGGCTTAGACTGTTCTGCGCCTGCAACAGGCTTAACTTCACTTTCAACAGAAACAACAGAGCCGGAACTTATATGCTGCAACGGTGCCGAACGGCGCGGAATGTTCTTTAGCTCTGTGCCGCTCTTCTTGCCGCGCCATACGAATATGTCATTCTTGTCAAGCGGCCTGACATAGTCAAACCATGCAAACGACGGCAACTTAGACTTTGCCACGGGCGTCTGTGTGATAGGATACATAACATTCTGACTCTTGCATGTCCAAAGAGTTTCCAGCTGTCGGTTTCTCATGAACATACGCATCGTGTCAGTCTCAATATATGCCATGTTGGTGAGCGAGCTGTCCTTGTCTTCTTCAAGGTAATACACGGCAAGCACGTTGCCTATCGCCTCGGTCTTGCGTATTTCTCCATTTTCAAAATATCCGAACATCTCTCTCGAAGATATCTGATTAAAATGGATGCTGTCGGGCAACTGCTCTATCGAAAGAGCCTGATTTATAACATGTGCGCGGTCAATGGTCGAGTCTTTCATGAACACCTCGATTACCTCACCTAACAACTGGCGGTTAGCATTCCATGTTATCGGGTCTTTATACATTATGAGACACGAGTCTTTCGTGTTGTAAATCAGAGAATCGCAAACGGCCTGAACATCCGGTCTGAACGCTCTTACCTTATTATAACAATGGGCCACACGATAAACAGAGTCGGTGTTTATGTTAAAGGTGTAAACCTTCATCGTGTCAGAATGCAGATAAAGCGTGTCACGCTGAGAGAAATCCATCATCACGGCGCTGTCTGTTGCGAAGGCAAAACCTGTCTTTTCATTATACCAGAAGTAGTTGCTGTTCAACTGATTCTTGTTAAGCGAATCCTTGTACACAACATTATGAAAGCCCTGACTTATACCTGTCTTTTCGTTATAGAACAGACTGTCGCCCGTAAGTTCCTTACCGTTGTTGGTAAGACGCGACCGTCCGTAAAGGCGGGCTTTCTCCTTATTGGTGTCATAATATCCCTGAGATGTGTATATCGTGCTCTTTCCCGAAGTGATTTTCGACGGTCCAACGATATGCGCCATTGAAGTACGTGTGTCATAATGGAGCGTATCTGTGGTAAGAACAAACTTAGGATTCTTCAGATTTACATTATAATTGAACACGGCGTTGCGTGTTTCCGTGTCATATTCGCCCCAGTCAGAAACCAATACGTTCTTCTTGTCGACCATCTTTCCGCCTTCAAAGAAATATCCGATGCCGTAAAGACGGTCGTAGTTAAGACTGTCGGTATAAAGCGTGGTACCCCTATGCTTCAGCACAACGTTGTAGCGTGCCTCGGCCATCTGGTCGTTGCCGTCATAATAGGCATAGTCGCTGAACAGCGAGAGGGTGTCTCCCTGATACATCTTCACATGTCCGAAAGCCTTAAACGAGTTTGACTCCTGATAAAGATACGCACTGTCACAGAACAAGCGCGCACCATTATGCCTGAATGCCACACGCCCCTTAAGCACCTGGGCCGTAGGGTTGTCGCCGAACATGTCATAATTGGTAACATCGGCATGAACAAGATAGACGCGCTCGTTTGTACTCTTGCGCGGTTTCTTCTTATTCGGCTGGCGTGATTGGACCACACTAAGTCCAAACAGGCACAGGAGTACCACAATCAGTATCCTATGCCCGCTGAATAAGACTTTTATTCTATTGTTTGTTGTCATTTAACCCAACCTTGATATTCAAAGTTACAATTCTTATAACGATCGTTTATTCGTATATACGTATTCTTTATCTTATCCTTTATCCAGTCTTTTATGAACTCTTCCTTGCGCTTGGCAAGCACGATGTTCTTCATCGTCTGAAAATCTTCGGTTATCGTAGCCCTGTGCATCTCCACGCGGCTCTTCAGCTTTGCGACGACACAAACTAGCTTACCGTTTTTCTCATTAATCATCTGGAAAGGAGCCGACACCTCACCAACCTTCAGCGTGTCTACCACACGTGCTATCTCTGAAGGCAGATTGCGGAGCTGGAACTTACTTGTACGTCCTGACTCGGTGGTGTTGGCCATCAGACCGTTGTTGTTGCGGGTATCCTTATCGTCAGACAGGAAAGACGCAGCCTGCTCGAAGGTGAATTTGCCCGCACGTATCTCGTCTGCTATAGAGTCAAGCTGCATTGAAGCTGTCTCGATAGCCTCATTAGAAACGTTAGGTTTAAGAAGGATGTGTCTTACCTTAATCTTGTCGCCTCGCTTGTCTATAAGCTGGATGATATGATATCCGAAGTCGGTCTCTACGATTTTAGATATCTTCTTCGGGTCTGTAAGGTTGAAAGCCACGTTAGCGAAAGCCGGATCGAGCATGCCACGGCCTACATAATCAGGAAATTCGCCACCCATACGGGCTGTACCCGGATCTTCCGAATAAAGCTTTGCCAATGCCGTGAAAGAAGTCTGGCCGCTGGTGACCATCTCGGTGTAATTGCGAAGTTCGTTCTTTATACGGTCTATTTCGGCCTGCTCCACTTTCGGAGTACGTGTTATAATCTGTACTTCAACCTCTGTCGGAACCATAGGGATACTGTCTTCGGGCAATTCGCTGAAATATCGACGCACATCAGCAGGCGAAACTGTGATGTCCTCAACGAGCTTCTCGCGTTCTCTTTCAATGAGAAGACGGTCTTTGAAGTCATCGTGAAGTGATATTCGCAGCTCAGCAAGACTCTTTCTCTTATACTCCTCCAGACGTTCCTTGTTGCCGTCGACCATCTGAAGCCATGCGCTTATCTGATGCTCAACACTCTGAGCCACCTCAGACTCGCTGACCTCGATACTGTCTATCGCAGCCTGATGCAAGAACAGCTTCTGCACAGCCAACTGCTCAGGAATGGTGCAGTCGGGATCACCTTCCCACTTGACGCCTTCCATCTCGGCCTGCATACGGGCCATTTCGACGTCAGACAAGAGTATTGGCTCGTCACCGACAACCCATATAACCTCGTCGACCACGCTTGCCGGATCGGCAGAATCAACGGTGTCAACCTTTGCAACCGAGTCGTTTTTTGCAACGTCTTTATCGTCGCCACCCTGTAAAGGCCGCGCGCTTACAGTGGCAAAGAACACCATCGATACTACGGCCCATAAGGCTGTTTTGCTTCTAGATCTCATTATTTAGAATGATTATTTACTGTTTTCAACACATCATAATATACTTCCACGGGATATTTCTTTCTGAGGTCGGCCACCCACTGCTTCTCCAGCTGGTCCTGATAGTCGGCCGTAACCAGTCCGCGAACATCCTCGTAGCTTTCGGGCTTACGCTTAAGTATCTTTCCGTAAACAGCATCGATAGGGAAGTTCTTGACCGGAGTAACCACAGTGTCTTTCTTAAACACCATCTTGTCGATAAATGCGTTGTCGCCGGCCTTGAATATACCTTTCTCGACGCGTATCCTCAACACAGAGTCGTTGTTGAACGTAACGCGCAGTTTCTCAGCCCATTCGTCAAACGGAACATCCTTCACGCAGTTCTTAACAGCCTCTACGTCTTCATTCTGCTTGACGTGGTATACCATACCCTTGTATCTGGGTTCGTCCCAATAATATCTTTTCTTGTTCTTCTTGAAATATGCGGCAAGTCCGGCATCGTCTTTTGCGGCCTTGTCCCACACCATGCGGTTGCTTATCTCATAAAGCAAGAGTCCGTCGTGATATTCCTTGATAAGATTCTTCAGGTCAGAGTCCTTGCTTGCCATCTCTTCGGCCCTTGCCTCAAGGATGTTCTCTTTGGTAAGTTTTCCGTCAGACTCTTTTACAAGTTCTTCAAGCTTTTTGTCAACAATTCTCTCACGTGCGCCGCGTGCCTCGATAAAGCGTATGATGTCTGTCTTCAGCGTGTCGAACGGCTCAAATGCCTTGCGGTCCTTCATGAGAATGATGTGATAGCCCACAGGTGAAAGCACCGGTTTGCTCATTTCGCCGGTTTTCAGAGCATAAGCTGCATCTTCAAACTCCTTGAGCGTCTGTCCGGGCTGAAGCCAGGGCAGTTCTCCTCCGTTCTTAGCCGAACCCGGATCCTGCGAATATTTCTTGGCAAGCTCGGCAAAGTCGGCTCCGCCTTTCAGCACGTTGTAAAGCGAGTCGGCGCGCAGGCGTGCCTTCTCAAGCTTCTCTGCAGGGGCTTTCTGCTCAACATATATAAGTATGTGTGCAGGCTTTATCAGTCCGCGCTCGCCGATACGCTCCTTTGTCTTGTCGTAAACCAGGCGTGCCTCGGCCACGATGTCAGAGTCGTTGACAAACGACGGACGTACCTGCTGGTCGCGATACATGGCAAACTCTTTCTTAAACGAGCTGAGCGTGTCGAGCTTGGCGTCATAGGCTGCTGCGACCTTAAGTTTGTAATTGACAAACAAGTCGACGTATTCGTCAACAGTCTTCTTGTCGATTACGTCGTCAGAATTGTTCTTATTATATGAATACTCAAACTCAGAGCGTGTCACTGGCACCCCGTTGATTTTCATTACAACGGGATCGTCGTGCTGAGCAAGAGCCATGCTCCCACAGAGGAGCATGGCTACAAAAAGCTTAAAAGATTTCATTTCTTAATATTGCGGTATTTAAATAATACTCATCTCGGCTCACATGCGAGCCTCTATACATGCCGGTTATTCAGGGCGTGAGTAGTTGGGAGCCTCACTTGTGATAGAGATGTCGTGAGGATGGCTCTCGAGCACGCCTGCATTTGTTATGCGCACGAATTTGGCATTATGAAGTGCCTGTATGTCGTTGGCTCCACAGTAGCCCATACCTGAGCGCAGACCGCCCACGAGCTGATAGATAACCTCCTGCAGAGTGCCTTTATAAGGAACGCGGCCGGCAATGCCTTCGGGCACAAGTTTCTTAACATCCTTAGTCTCCGACTGGAAGTAGCGGTCCTTAGATCCGTTCTCCATGGCCTCGAGACTGCCCATTCCGCGATAGCTCTTGAACTTACGTCCGTTGAAGATTATTGTGTCGCCGGGGCTCTCTTCTGTTCCGGCTACCAGCGAACCGATCATGACGCAATATCCGCCGGCTGCAAGAGCCTTGACAACATCGCCTGAATAGCGCAGACCACCGTCGGCAATGAGAGGAACGCCTGTACCCTCGAGGGCGCAAGCCACGTCATAAACAGCGCTGAGCTGAGGAACGCCCACACCGGCAACGACACGTGTAGTACAGATACTGCCCGGACCGATACCTACCTTTACGGCGTCGGCACCGTTATCAACGAGCATCTTGGCAGCAGCGCCTGTAGCCACGTTACCCACAACGATGTCTACACCGGGGAATGAATGCTTAGCCTCAACAAGCTTCTCGATTACATATTTAGAATGTCCGTGAGCTGTGTCTATCACGATAGCATCGGCATTGGCGTCAACAAGAGCCTGCATACGGTCGAGCGTATCAGCTGTAACGCCTACTCCGGCAGCAACGCGCAGACGTCCCTTGGCGTCCTTGCATGCCATAGGCTTGTCCTTAGCCTTGGTGATGTCCTTATATGTGATAAGTCCTACCAGTTTGTTGTCGTTGTCAACAACGGGCAGCTTCTCTATCTTGTTTTCCTGCAGAATGGCAGCCGCAGCTGTAAGGTCTGTCTGGATGTTAGTCGTTACAAGATTCTCACTTGTCATTACCTCGTCGATCTTACGGTCGAGAGTGCGCTCGAATCTCAGGTCGCGGTTAGTAACGATACCTACCAGATGGTTTTCGTCATCAACGACAGGAATACCACCGATATGATATTCTGCCATCATGGCCAGAGCCTCTCTTACGGTAGAACCGCGGCGGATTGTAACAGGGTCGTAAATCATACCGTTCTCCGCACGCTTAACAATGGCAACCTGGCGTGCCTGCTCCTCTATCGACATGTTTTTGTGTATAACGCCGATACCGCCTTCGCGGGCTATGGCTATAGCCATGGCCGACTCTGTCACGGTGTCCATTGCGGCCGTAACAAAAGGAACGTTCAGGCTGATGTTGCGCGAGAACTTGGTTTTCAACTCTACCGTCTTTGGCAGTACTTCCGAATAAGCTGGGATTAAGAGGACGTCGTCAAAAGTCAGACCGTCCATCACAATTTTATCTGCAACAAATGATGACATATATTTATTTAGAAATTTATTGCGTGCAAATTTAGCAAAAAAAATCCATATCAGACGCCACAAACGTCATTTTCTTTTCTAATTAATGCTATTTAACGCAGCCCGCGGCAACGGCCGGCGACATGCCGAAAACATTAAAAAGCAGCCTTTTGAGCATACTGTTTGGCGGTTTTTATGTTTTAGTCGACAAAATCGGCCAACAGACCGCATATAGTTTAAACATACAAGCACATTACCTCCTTCATCCGTCTTTGTTTTTTCTGCTACAATCTTGCCGTCATCCTTCTATTGACACTGCACGCTGTTCAGCGAAAAAACTTACGACACTGCGCTCAATACGCCACGAAAATACAGCCATACACCAACAACCGGCCTGGACAAAAACAGCGACCGACGGCTAGCCACGGAACGTCCTGATATACAGCACATTGCAATACATGGTCTTTTGTCTGCCAATATGCCGCATATTACACGATAAAAGGTGGCCTTTCGCAATGCAAAAAGCCACCTTTTATCAACTATGTTATTATCTGTACCTAAGCCGCAGAATGTCAGCCGCCATTGTTCCGGCTTGTCCCGGCCTAGGATTAGTTGCCCATGTCTGATATAAACTTTATTCTAACCAGACGAATCTCGTCTTCACTATAATCATCGCCAAGCTCTTCCATGGCAGTCTCAAGGTCGTCGGTCTCGCTTTCCTTGAAGTAGTCGTAGATGTCGTCCACATGGTCATCGTCCATCACTTCCTCGAGGAAGTAGTCAATGTTTATTTTTGTTCCGCTGTAGACGATGGCCTCAACCTCATCGAGCAAGTCTTCAAAGTCGATGCCCTGTGCATCGGCAATGTCGTCGAGGGCTATCTGCCGGTCGATGCTCTGTATGATTTTCACCTTCAGCACCGACTTCTTTGCCACTGTACGCACACGCAGGTCTTCGGGGCGCTCTATGTCGTTCTCCTCACAGTGTTTCTTTATCAGTTCGACAAACTCCTTGCCGTAGCGGCGTGCCTTGCCTGCTCCCACTCCCTGAATGTTCTGAAGTTCTTCGAGAGTTATAGGATAAACGGTGGCCATCTGCTCCAACGACACATCCTGGAAGATGACATAAGGCGGCAGCTGATGCTTGCTGCTGACCTTCTTGCGCAAGTCTTTCAGCATGGAATACAGCATCGGATCGAGTGCTGCACCTGCTCCGTCGCTTACTTCCTCTTCGTCCTCTTCGTTGAAGTCGTTGTCCTTCACGATCATGAACGACTCAGGATTCTTAATGAATCTCTTGCCGGCAGCAGTAAGTTTAAGTATGCCGTAGTTCTCCACATCCTTCTTGATGTATCCTGCAATGAGTGCCTGACGTATCACCGGATTCCAGAGTTTTTCGTCCATATCCTCACCCGAGCCGAACTCGTCAAGCTTGTCATGCTTGTGAGCCACTATGTCGTTGTTGTCCTTTCCTTCAACAAAGTCTATGACATAGTCAGTCCTGAAGTCTTCCTTTATTGCCGCGATAGCCTGCAACACAACGAGCAGCGCATCCTTGGCCTCAATCTTCGTCTTCGGATGCAGGCAGTTGTCACAGTTGCCGCAGTTGTCCTTGTCGTACACCTCGCCGAAATAATGCAGAAGCATCTTTCTGCGGCACACGGAAGACTCGGCGTATGCGGCTGTCTCCTGCAGCAGCTGGCGACCGATGTCCTGTTCAGCAACAGGCTTTCCCTCCATAAACTTCTCAAGTTTTCTGAGGTCTTTATATGAGTAGAATGCGATACACTTGCCTTCCCCACCGTCTCTACCGGCACGGCCGGTCTCCTGATAGTAGCCTTCAAGACTTTTGGGTATGTCGTAATGAATCACAAAGCGCACGTCGGGCTTGTCTATTCCCATACCGAAAGCAATAGTGGCAACGATTACATCGAGGCGTTCCATCAGGAAGTCGTCCTGTGTTGCCGAGCGTGTAGACGAGTCGAGACCGGCATGATATGCCGCAGCCTTGATATCGTTGGCACGCAGCACCGCGGCCAGTTCTTCGACCTTCTTGCGCGACAGACAATAAATGATGCCGCTCT
This sequence comes from Prevotella sp. CAG:255, assembly GCF_000431195.1. Taxonomy (NCBI): domain Bacteria; kingdom Pseudomonadati; phylum Bacteroidota; class Bacteroidia; order Bacteroidales; family Prevotellaceae; genus Prevotella; species Prevotella sp. CAG:255. Next base: position 20,303 of record NZ_HF986797.1, read on the forward strand.
TGCCGGGGTTCTGCCTTATGAACTTAACTATCTGCTTGTCTATATCCTTCGTCTTATGCCTTACCTCATAATAAAGGTTCGGACGGTTGAACGAACTCTTGAACTCTGTTGCGTCGAGTATTCCGAGGCTCTTCTTTATATCCGTTCTCACCTTGTCGGTGGCCGTAGCCGTAAGCGCTATCACCGGGGCATTGCCGATCTCGTTGATAATCGGGCGTATACGGCGGTATTCAGGACGGAAGTCGTGTCCCCATTCAGATATACAGTGTGCCTCGTCTATGGCATAGAAAGAAATCTTAACAGTCTTGAGGAAGTCGACATTATCCTCCTTTGTGAGCGACTCAGGCGCAACATACAGCAGCTTGGTCTTGCCGGCCATGATGTCGCTCTTAACATGGTCGATGGCCGACTTGTTAAGAGAGGAGTTAAGATAATGAGCCACCCCGTCGCTCTCGCTCATGCCGTTGATCACGTCAACCTGATTCTTCATCAGTGCAATGAGCGGCGATATCACTATTGCCGTGCCGTCCATGATGAGCGACGGCAACTGATAACACAACGACTTTCCGCCTCCGGTAGGCATAAGCACAAACGTGTTCTTGCCATCGAGCAGATTGCGTATAATGGCTTCCTGGTCACCTTTAAACTTATCAAAGCCGAAATATTGCTTCAGTTTTTCTGTAAGATTAACTTCCTTGTTCATATAGTTAGTAAGCAGAGTTTCCCGGTTTTATGTTACTTTATATTTAAGAGCCTTGCCGGCTTAAGCACTCTCCAGCTTTTCGAAGTGAGCCTTCTCGAGCTGCTGGCGTGCATAGTCGAGAGTTACTTCAAATGTCTTGACGCGCTTTGACGGAACTTCAAACATTGCATCCATCATAACGCTCTCCACGATAGAGCGCAGTCCGCGTGCTCCGAGCTTGTATTCCATGGCCTTGTCGACAATGAAGTCGAGCGAGTCCTCTGTGAACGACAGCTCAATGCCGTCCATCTCGAACAGTTTGATATACTGCTTTATTATGGAGTTCTTTGGTTCTACGAGTATCGACCTTAGAGCCTGACGGTCTAACGGATTAAGATATGTCAACACCGGCAGACGGCCGATAATCTCAGGTATCAGTCCGAACGACTTGAGGTCTTGCGGCAGGATGTATTTCATGAGATCGTTCTTGTCGATGTTGCGCACGTTCTGCACCGAGTTATAGCCCACCACATGAGTGTTGAGCCTCTGTGCTATCTTGCGCTCGATGCCGTCGAAGGCTCCGCCGCAGATAAACAGGATGTTCTTGGTGTCTACATGAATATACTCCTGGTCGGGGTGCTTGCGCCCGCCCTGTGGCGGGACATTCACCATCGAGCCTTCAAGCAGCTTGAGCAGTCCCTGCTGAACCTTCAAGCGGCTTGAGCAGTCCCTGCTGACCGCCCTCGCCGCTCACGTCGCGTGTTATGGAAGGATTGTCGCTCTTGCGCGCAATCTTGTCTATCTCGTCGATGAACACGATGCCGCGCTGCGCAGCCTCAACATCATAGTCGGCCACCTGAAGCAGTCGGCTCAGTATGCTCTCAACATCCTCGCCCACATATCCGGCCTCGGTGAACACCGTGGCATCTACAATGGTGAAGGGGACATCGAGCAGCTTGGCTATGGTGCGCGCCATGAGGGTCTTGCCCGTACCGGTGCTTCCCACCATAATTATATTGCTTTTCTCTATCTCTACGCCGTTGTCATCTTCCGGTTGCTGAAGTCTCTTGTAGTGGTTATACACCGACACGGCCAGACAGCGCTTTGCGTCGTCCTGACCGATGACATACTGGTCGAGATATTTCTTTATCTCGCGCGGCTTCGGCACCTTCTTAAGTTTAAACTTAGTATTTTGCTTTTGCTTGTCTTCGTCGAGCAGTCCTGTCGACTTAACTATCTCGTAAGCCTGCACGGCACAGCTCTCGCATATATATCCGTCAACGCCCGTTATGAGCAGCTTGACGTCTTTTTCGCTACGTCCGCAAAAGCTACAAACTTTATTCATCCGATTGTCGTATATTTATATTTGTATTGATTAAGCTCCGTGTGCTTGGAGCTTCACTCTTCATGCATTATTTTTCCTGTCCCTCGTTCTGTACAGGAGCTGCGGCCTTTCCGCCTTTTCTGATAAGCACATTGTCTATCATGCCATACTCCTTAGCCTCTTCGGCCGTCATCCAGTAGTTGCGGTCTGAGTCTTTCCACACCTTGTCGTAAGGAGTGTGAGAGTGGTCAGATATTATGGTGTAGAGCTCTTTCTTGAATTTCATTATCTCCTTGGCCTCAATCTCGATGTCTGAAGCCTGTCCCTGCACTCCGCCGAGCGGCTGGTGTATCATCACGCGGCTATGAGTAAGAGCCGAGCGCTTGCCTTCTGTTCCGGCAACGAGCAGCACGGCAGCCATAGACGCAGCCATGCCCGTGCATATAGTGGCCACGTCGCTCGATATGAACTGCATGGTGTCATATATGCCAAGTCCGGCCGTAACGCTTCCGCCGGGGCTGTTTATATATATAGATATGTCTTTGCCGGGATCGGTCGAGTCGAGATACAGCAGCTGAGCCTGCAGCGTGTTGGCTGTATAGTCGTCAATCTGTGTGCCCAGAAATATGATGCGGTCCATCATAAGACGTGAGAACACATCCATCTGGGTTACGTTGAGCTGGCGCTCCTCCAGGATGTAGGGGTTCAGATACTGAGCCTGAGCTTTCATTACGTCATCGAAGACCATACCGCTCATGCCAAGATGTCCGGTAGCGTATTTTCTAAAATCGTTCATAATTATTATAGTTCATTTTTCGTAGAAAGAAAGGAGGTTACCGACCCTTTCTATCTGTTCTTAGGAACAAAGATAATAAAAAAAGTCGATAACCTCCTAACATGCGGAAGTTTTTTATAAAAAAATATTTTTTATTCTGCCTGCATCATTTTGTTGAATTCCTCGAGTGTTGCAGTCTTGTTCTCGAGCTTAACAACGTTCTTGAGGATTTCTGTCAGCTTGCGGTCAATGCTGCGGTCAACGAAAGAGTCGATATACTCTCTCTTTTTCAGCATATCCTTGGCATAGTTCTCGATATATTCCTCAGGAATGTTGTTCATGCCATACTGAGCAAACTGTGCCTTGGCAGCCTCTTTGGCTGTCTCCTCGATGTCAGCGTCCTCAATCTTAATGCCGTTTGCCTTAACGAGCTGCTCCTTGATGAGGTGCCATGTAAGCTCCTTGATGCTCTGCTCGTAGTTCTTCTCAACAAACTCCTCGCCCTTGTCCTTGTTGTTGTTCAGCATGATGCGCTTCAGCAGGGCATCGGGATATGTAAGAGCGCCTACCTTGTCAACAAGATACTTGCGTACATCCTGGATGAACTTGAAGTCAGAGTCAACGGCAAACTGAGCCTTGAGTCCCTCTGCAATCTTCTCGCGGAAGTCTTTCTCGTCCTTGATTACGTCCTTGCCGTAAACCTGGTCGAAGAGTTCCTGATTTACCTCAGCCTTAACATAGCGAGATATCTCAGTGATCTGATAGCTGAAGTCGGCAGTCAGGTCGGCAACTTCTTCCTTCTTCATCTTGAGCAGTGAAGAAACCTCGATGTCGCTTTCAGGATAAGCCTTCTTCGGGTTGAATGTGATGATGTCGCCCAGCTTGGCTCCGTCGAAGAGTTTCTTCTGGTCTTCCACCTTAATATATTCAGGCATGAGCACTGCACCCTCAACTGTGATGCCGCCCTCCTTAGTGTTGCCGTTCTCGTCGAGCTCGCGGATGTCGCCCTTCAGCATGTCGTTTGCCTGATAGTCCTCTACCTTGTCGTAGTGGCCAGCACGAGATGCGAACACGTCTATCTGCTGGTCGATGATCTTGTCGTCAACAGTTATTGTGTAATAGTCTATTGTGTCGTCGCCTGTCAGTTCAGCCTTGAACTCAGGAGCAACAGCTATATCGAACATAAATGTGTAGGGAGCTTCCTTCTCCATGTCTACCGGCTCCTGCTTGTCTGAAGGCAGCGGCTCGCCCAGCATCTGGATGTTGTTGTCTTTTACATATTTGTAAATCTGCTCGCCCAGCAGCTTATTGATTTCGTCAACCTTGGCAGTTGTTCCAAACTGTCTCTTTATCATGCCCATGGGCACCATGCCGGGACGGAATCCGGGCACGTTAGCCTTCTTGCGGTAGTTCTTCAGTGTCTTCTCGACATTCTCTTTGTAGTCAGCCTCTTCGACTGTCAAAGTCAGCAGTCCGTTGACTTTGTCGGGATTTTCAAATGAAATTTTCATCGTTTAATGTTTATATTGTTTTTAAATTATTAATCAAATTGAGGTGCAAAATTAGTCAATATTGACGTAATTACCTAATATAATAGGAAAAAACCTGCAAAATTTATCATTTTAAACATCTCGGCTGAATATTTCAGCATATTTTTTTGACAATTTTATACCAACGGTATCATGCTCTTACAGTAGTGCACAGCACCGCTCAAAGATATGTCTGCCATGCAGCCTATCCATGCAAATATAATGTTTTTAGAGCATAAAGGTGCGTTTTCATATAAAAATCAGCCCTAAAAAACTGCGTTTTCCTATAAAACAAGGCCCCAAAAAGGTGCGTTTTCCTATAATTTCAACAGCAAAAAAGGTGCGTTTTCCGAAAAACCTTTGCCTGAACAAGGCATACACAAAAAGGTTTGATAAAAACTCGTCACTCGTCACAACGGGGTATAAAACACTGGGACACAACTCGTTACAGTGTGACGAGTTGTATTTTCAACTCATCACGCCAAAGTCTCCAAGCCAAGGATGTGACGAGTTTACCCAGCAACTCATCACATCATAACAGACTGACTGACAAGATGTTACACTACATTGTGACGAGTGACGAGTTTTTATCAAAACTTTTTATGCTTTCTGCCGTTGACTTTTTCTGATTTTGGTTGACTCCATGCGGCTCTGGTCCTGAAACAAGTTGACTTTAACACTAATCTGTCATCAGGCCGCACATAACATTGTCTATTTTGTGCATTCAGCTTTCAGCCCGTCTTTTTGTCGGATTATTCTTGACATAGCCCGCTATGGCTCTCCAAAAGGCATCCTTTTACAGTATAAAAGAGCACATTTTATACTGCAAAAGCATACCTTTTAGAAGGTCATTTGCCGTGTTTTGCAAGACATACGACGGGCGCATAATTCAGATGATTAGCCGGCAAAAAGTTTAAACAGATTTTTATCACGCCTAATCGGCACACTCATAAACGTTTATGAAATAAGACACCCATGCCGGTACGGCAAATATTATAAAAACAAGCCAGACAACCACAGAAATGACATACACAGCTTTTATTCTGCACACAATACATATGTACGTCAGCACCGCAGCAAGCAGCCAGCCCAACGACTGCATCAGCGAAATGAGTGAGTCGTAGAAAGTAACGGCATAAAACGGTATCATAAAAGCAAGAATACCTGCCAACATCGCCATAAAATGCCTGTTTGTGTTTTCTCTCTTTCGCTGTATGGCAGACAAACGCCAACATACAACAGCCGACAAAAACAGCCCTCCTGCAAATGAGGATATGAAGAGAGACTCGAAACAATTAAATATACATGCCGCCATTGTTGACAGCAGCATCACGAAGAACGAACATAAATAATCCTTGCAATTCATAGGCAAACATCAATATAAGGCATTGCCGGAGGCATGACTAATTAATCGTTTTCATATTTTATCACCATTTCTTCGCCTGACGCGGCTATCGAATACCCCATCTGCCGGCTCCACCTGAACAGCCGTTCTGCCCTCTGCATCCACCCTGCCATAAACGCATTTACTTCGGTTTCCTGTTCAGGAGTAATCTGTTTACCTGTAAACAAACCTTGATGGCTGTCTATAAAGTCATAAAGCTTCATCACATGGCTCTTTTCCTTTTCCGACAACTTATCGTCAGCTGCGATGTCCGTCAGCTTATCTTTCCAGAACTGCACGCGCTGTTCGGGAGTAAACCTTGTGTATGCAGCACGCCTAATCCCGTCTGTCGGAAGTTTGAGCCATTCGCTGCGCGTCATCTTCTCTATTCTGTCTTTGTTGGCTTCAGCCCAAGCCTCCGACACGGAGTCGCCGCAGCATACGCTGTCCGTCTGCGCATAAACCATATACGGTGCCAGCAACAGGAAAAACATTAATACACACTTCTGCATGATAAATCAGATTTAAGTTAAACATTAATCACCAAGCGACGGACTTACATTCTGAATGTCTGCCTCACACAGCTTGTTTTTATCTGCAATAACAACAGAGGTCATCACCTGCTGATTATTTCATCGCTTTAAAGTTTGTCAAATATACAAACATTGAAAAACTTTAGGTGAACAATCAGCTTAACAAAACTTCACCATATTGTTCCGTCCATGCAATAAAACTTTGGAAATCAACATATTATAAAACATCTAAAAATCACGGATAAAGGTATCAAAGTCTCTCGATGAACCTTTCTTGCCGAGCATTTTACCATACAGGCGAACCTTAGCCATGCCGATGGAACTGTACGAATAAGACGATATGTTGCATATCTCTTTCGAGGTCAGACCGGCCTTTACCATGCAGCATATCCACATCTCATTGCTACGTATGTCGGGATAAAACTCCTTTAGGCGCAAGGTGAAATCACCGTATGCCTTGTTCAGAGCCTCAACAAGCATGTGATAATCGGCAGATGTAGGTTTTGCAATCGGATCGTGATAAAGTTTATACACATCCGTATCGGCCAGATCTGCCACAAGCAGCTCGCCGTGCTTCTGCTCAAAGGCTGTCAAGGCGTCTTTATATTTCAGCATCTCGGCCTCATTGCGGATAAGTTCCTGCCGCAGTTCCGACAGCGTCTGGTTTGATGCCGTCAGTTCATTTTCAAGTAAGGCTATGCGCTCCTTGTTCTGCTGCGCGCGCTGTTTTTCCTTCATACTGCGCTCGAGGCGATAACGTCTCACTCGCTCCAGCTGCTCCCGTTGCTTTCTCTTGCGCTTGAGATACATCCCAAGCAAAGCCACCGAAGCAATAACCACCACAACAACCAGTATAGACATTACTGCCGCAAGGCGTAACTGCGAGGAGGCCAAAGCCGCATTTTTACGCTCCACATCTATACTCTTTTCCACCTGCGACAACATGTCCGATGTTTCCTTCAGCTCACTTGCTTCCACAGAGTCAGAATATACAGAATATTTCTCATAATATTCCATTGCCTCGTCACGCTTGCCCTGCTTATTTAAGATTCTTATTAAATCCTGACACGCATCTTTTTTTTCTGTATTATTACTGTAAATCATCCCTCTCTTATTATAAGCCACGGCAGAATCAAGTTGTCCCGTATGCTCAAAATAATATGCCCAAACATAATAATGAGATGATATGTCTTTGTCTGTCATTGCAAGAAAGGGCGTATTCAATGCCGCATAGGCTTCATCAAGCCGACCTTCTTCAATATATATACCGGCCAGTTCCTCCATAACCATATTATAAAGGTTCGCGTCATCAATAGCCTTTGCCTTTTTTGCAGCTTGCCGATAATAAGGTATAGCCGTGTTGTTCTGCTTGAGATAGCTGTACGACCGCCCAATGTCTCTCAACGAATAAATATCTGTAACCTGTGCGCCGGCCTTCTTGGCATATCCGTATGCCAACTTATTATATCGCAACGCATCTTTATGCAAGCCCTTCACCTCATAAACATATCCTGCCCATGTGGCGGCACGGGCTTTGTAGCGGTTGATGACAGAATCGTTCTCCGCGTCAACGGCAATGGCCTTGTTGAACGATGTAAGGGCGTGACCGTAGAGATGCATGTCGCAATAAACACGGCCGAGAAGATAATCAGCACGTACGCGCTGAAGGGCACTGCCGTAAGAATCATAACACCCTGCGGCTATACGTATGGCCGAGTCTGACACATGCAGGATATAGCATTTGTCGTCGGCTTCGGTGCGCGACAGAGCATACCACAGGCGAAAGTCTTTACCCGAACGGCATATTTCGAGTGAGTCGCGCTTCAATATCGCCAACGCGCTGTCGGGATATTCCTCCATAAGGCTGTCGGCTGTGCGCAATATGCCCTCCGCCCTGCCTCCGTCACGACAAGAAAAGAATGTTGCGCAGAGCAGCAAGAAGGGGAGTATTCTTGTAGTTAAAGAAGTTATAGTAGTTAAAGGAGTTAAAGTCATATGCCCTGTAGTATTTTATCTTGAGTGAAGTCATCCGAATTGTGTCTTACCGTGAGCATTGCCCGCAAAGTCTGTTTTAAACGTTTGACATCAGTTCTTTATAGTGTTTTTGCATTTTAGGCAGTGAACAGACAAGTTCTGCGCAGTGCAAATATAATAAATTCATTTTAATTGGCTTACTACTTACATTTAAATTCTTCACTCCCGGCTTTCACAACTCCGCATTTAGATTGTTCACTTTTAACTTTCGCAAGACGGGAGTTAAAGGAGTTAAAGTAGTTATCGCCAACAAGTTGGCTAGAAGTTAAAGTCAAATGCATTGTTGCTATAAAGTAGTTCTGCAATTGGATTTTTCACTTTTCTCTTTTCGTTTTTCACTTAAACCTGGCGAAGCAGCCCGGAGGGCTACACTTTCGTAACCGGGTGTGGCGAAGCTCCGCGGAGCCACGCCCGGATATTCTATAATGAGGAACGTGCACCCGAAGTGGTGCTACTTTTGAGCCTCTCTTAATCTTTGGATCCCGCATTGAGTGCGGGATGACCTCAATAGCCTTGTTGCTTCTTATCACCACTCTATATTTTAATTTTTCATTGCGCTTTGCGCCTTCGCGCAGCGCCTGCTCTTCACTTAATCTTCAATCGGATTGTTCGCTTTTCACTTAAATAATTTGCCCGTGTCAGACAAAGTTTGTATTTTTGTAAGTTAACTTTCAGTTATCAAAGAACTTAAAGCATTATGAGAAAGTATTTTGGAGCAAAGCCGCTGACATATCCGCAGCCGGTGTTCATCATAGCAACATACGGCGAAGACGGCACACCCGACGCCATGAACGCAGCGTGGGGCGGCATAAGCGAGATAAAAGAGATAAGCATGTGTCTCAGCGCAGGACACAAGACAGTGAAGAACATACTGAAACGCAAAGCATTCACGGTGAGCATGGCCGACGCCGCACATATCGTGGCATGCGACTATGTAGGACTTGTGTCGGGAAACAATGTGCCCGACAAGTTTGAGCGTGCAGGATTTCATGCCACCAAGTCGGAGTTTGTCGATGCTCCGCTGATTGACGAACTTGCCGTGGCCGTTGAGTGCCGTCTGATAGACTATAATCCTGACACGTGCATACTGCGCGGCGAGATTGTGAACGTAAGTGTTGACGAGAGCGTCATCGGCGAAGACGGAAAGGTTGACGTAGAGAAGGCAGCCCCAGTGATATTCGACCCGTTCAACAACGAATACCGCAAGATCGGCGCCAAGGCAGGCAATGCTTTCTCTGACGGCAAGGAGCTGAAATGACACGCCGCAACGGCAACAACTGAACATAGAAAAACCTTAATATCAAAACATAACATGGAAAGAACACTAATACTGCTGAAGCCCTGCACAGTGCAGAGAAGGCTTATCGGAGAAATAATAAACCGCATTGAGCGCAAAGGTCTGCGCATTGTGGGCATGAAGATGATGCAGCTGACAGACGAACTGCTCAACGAACACTACGCCCACCTGGCCGAAAGACCATTCTTTAAATTCGTGAAAGCCTCAATGATGGCTGCCCCGGTGGTTGCTCTGTGTGTTGAGGGATGCGAGGCAGTTGAAGTGGTGCGCACCATAACGGGAGCCACCAACGGACGCAAGGCTGCGCCGGGAACAATAAGGGGCGACTACTCTATGAGCGGACAGGAGAACATAATACATGCTTCTGACAGCACGGAGAACGCCGCAATAGAGATTAAGCGATTCTTCAAGCCTGAAGAGCTGTTTGACTATGCCGACCCGCTGGCGCAGTATCTCTACAGTCCCGACGGAGTATGATTGAAATCAACTAATTTACAAATCTATAAACATCAAGAAAAGTGAGTAAAGTAATTATCAACAGTTATGAAGAGTTTGCCGCTCTGCTCGGCAAGAACATCGGAGTGTCTGACTATGTAGAGCTGACACAGGAACGCATAAACATGTTTGCCGACGCCACACTGGACCATCAGTGGATACACGTAGACCAGGAGCGCGCAAAGACAGAGAGCCCGTTCAAGACAACTATAGCCCACGGCTATCTCACACTGTCGATGCTGCCCTATCTGTGGAACCAGATCATTGAGGTAAACAACCTGAAGATGATGGTGAACTACGGCATGGACAAGATGAAGTTCGGACAGGCCGTAAAGTCAGGCGAATCAATACGCCTCGTGGCCGACCTGCACAGCATAGAGAACCTGCGCGGAACGGTAAAAGCCGAAATAAAGTTCAGTATTGAGATAAAGGATTCGCCCAAGAAAGCCCTGACCGGCATTGCGACATTCCTGTATTATTTCAATAAATAAATCTTTTTAATTCATAATTCACAATTCATAATTCATAATTGATTGGCGGATACGTCGTTTCGTTTATTGTGAAAATAATCAACCCTATTATGAATTATGAATTGTGAATTATGAATTAATTAACCGTTTTCCTCTGCCTCGCGTGCTTTTTTCTCCTCGTCGATAAGCTGGAAGTCTTTCTTTCGGAGAACGAAGCTGTTACTGAGGTATTTCTCCCTTACAATCTTATTCTCGGCAAGCTGCTCAGGCGTACCGCGGAACAATATGCGGCCCTCGAACAGCAGATATGCACGGTCGGTGATGCTAAGGGTCTCCTGCACGTTGTGGTCGGTTATAAGGATGCCGATGTTGCGGTATTTAAGCTGCCACACAATGTGCTGAATGTCCTCAACGGCAATAGGGTCTACGCCGGCAAAGGGCTCGTCGAGCATGATAAACTTAGGGTCGATGGCCAGACAGCGCGCAATCTCAGTACGGCGGCGCTCACCTCCCGAAAGTTGGTCACCCTTGTTCTTGCGCACCTTGTTCAGGCGGAACTCGCGTATGAGGCTCTCCAGCTTTTCCTCGCGCTCGGCACGCTTCAGCCCTGTCATCTCGAGCACAGCCATGATGTTGTCTTCAACGCTCAGCTTGCGGAACACGCTTGCCTCCTGCGGCAGATAGCCTATGCCCGCCCTTGCGCGCTTGTATACAGGAAAGTCGGTTATCTCCTTGTCTCCCAGATATATATGGCCCGCGTTGGGCACGATAAGACCTGTGGTCATATAGAACGACGTTGTCTTGCCGGCACCGTTAGGTCCGAGCAGTCCGACAATCTCGCCCTGCTTCACGTTGATCGAAACGTCGTTTACAACGGTGCGCTTTCCGTAGCGCTTCACCAGTCCCTCGGCACGCAGCACCATGCCTTCGCCCTGCTGCATGCCCGCATTCAAATCTTTTTCTCCGTTCATTTAAGACTGTAACAATGTTTATTTATGCAAAAGTAGTAAAATTGTATCTAATAATATCTACAGAATCGAAAAACTCTTGAACTTGTTGCAGTTTTTTATCAATTTTTGGTTACTTTTGTAGCGGTTTCACGCCAAGAGAAATTATATAACAGACTTTTTAAGACAATGCTGATAGACAAATATCTAACAAGTTTCGGTAAATACCTGATACTTATGGGCCGTGCCTTCTCGCGGCCTGAACGCATGCGCATGTTCATGAAGCAGTATCTGAAGGAGATGTCATCGCTGGGCGTAAACTCGATAGGCATTGTGCTGCTGATATCGTTTTTTATCGGCGCAGTAATCTGCATACAGATAAAGCTGAACATACAGAGCCCGTGGATGCCGCGCTTCGTTACGGGATACGTAACGCGCGAAATCATGCTGCTCGAGTTTTCATCGTCAATAATGTGTCTTATCCTTGCCGGAAAGGTGGGCTCTAACATTGCCTCGGAGATAGGCACGATGAGAGTGACTCAGCAGATAGACGCGCTTGACATCATGGGCGTCAACTCGGCCAACTTCCTCATCCTGCCGAAAATCATGGGCATGATAACCATCATGCCGTTCCTGGTTATATTCAGCACGGCATCAGGCATCATCGGCGCCTACGCCACCTCGTATCTGGGACACGTGATAAGCGCGGAAGACCTTACGATAGGCTTGCAGCACGACTTCAACCCGTGGTTTATGTATATGAGCATCATCAAGAGCCTCTTCTTCGCGTTCATCATCACGAGCGTGTCGTCTTATTACGGCTACACCGTTGAGGGAGGCTCGGTCGAGGTGGGCAAGTCGAGCACCAACGCCGTGGTTACTAGCAGCGTGCTTGTGCTGTTCTCCGACGTATTTTTAACTCAAATACTTTCATAGGCCATGATTGAAGTTAAGAACCTCTGCAAATCCTTCGGTGAAAAAGAAGTGCTGAAAGACATCAGCACCGTTTTTGACAGCGGAAAGACGAACCTGATAATCGGACAAAGCGGCTCGGGAAAGACCGTGCTCGTGAAGAACCTCGTGGGACTGCTCGAGCCTACAAGCGGCGACGTGCTCTACGACGGACGCAACTTCATGGCCATGGACAAGAAGGAGAAGATAATGCTGCGCAGGGAGATGGGCATGATTTTCCAGAGCGCGGCGCTGTTCGACTCGATGACGGTGCTCGAGAACGTGATGTTCCCGCTCGACATGTTCTCTAACATGAACCTCCGCGAACGCATACAGCGCGCCAAGACATGTCTCGACCGCGTAAATCTGAAGGACGCCGGATCAAAGTTTCCGGGCGAACTCTCGGGCGGTATGCAGAAGCGTGTGGCAATAGCCAGAGCCATAGCGCTTAATCCTAAATATCTGTTCTGCGACGAGCCAAACTCAGGACTCGACCCTAAGACGTCGCTCGTGATTGACGAACTGCTGCACAGCATCACGCACGAGTTTAACATCACCACGATTATAAACACTCACGACATGAACTCGGTGATGGGCATAGGCGAGAACATCATCTTCATATACGAAGGACACAAGGAATGGCAGGGCGTGAGCGCCGACATTATGGGCTCGAGCAACCAGAAGCTGACCGACTTCATATTTGCGAGCGACCTGCTCAAAAAGATGCGCAACGCCGTGATTAACAAGGAAATGTAAACAACAGAAATATCAACAGAGACGGCATCCGCATTGTGCGGATGCCGTTTTTTATTGTACCGTCTGACGACATAAGATAAAAACATCTGTGACAGCACACCTTAATAAGATGAACAAACTTGACCTTAATCATTAAATTTACAAATAAACGGACTTATGCATTGCGGTGTCAAAACTATTCTGTATCTTTGGATAATGGCAGACAAGAGCCCCCTACGGCGAAAACAAAGAAAGGCCGGCATAAGAAAAAGGGGCCGGGCAGCTGCCTGAAAGAAACAATAATCAACAAAAAAACAAAGAGATTATGAGAATGAAACTATTAGCCGTAATGGCCGCAGCGGCCCTGATGGCAACAAGCACACAGCAGGCAGAAGCCTGCACAGGCATAACACTGAAGACTGCCGACGGAACAAGCATCCCGGCAAGAACTATCGAATGGGGCGGAAGCGACCTTAACAGCAAGTATGTAATCGTGCCGAGAGGATATACGCAGCAGTCGTATATACCGGGCGGACAGAAGAACGGACTGCAGTTTACAGCCAAATACGGATATGTAGGTCTGGCCGTTGAGCAGGAGGAATTTGTGGCTGAAGGCCTTAACGAGAAAGGACTGTCGGCCGGTCTGTTCTACTTTCCGAGATACGGACAGTATGAGGCTTACAGCGAAGCCAACCGCCAGTCGAGCATAGCCGACCTGCAGCTGGTATCATGGATTCTGGGCAACTTCAGCACCGTAGACGAGGTAATTGAAGGAATGAAAGACGTTCATGTGGTGGCAATAGACCCGAGAGCCTCAACAGTTCACTGGCGCATAACCGAGCCGTCGGGCCGTCAGATAGTGATAGAGATAACCGAAGGCAAGGTGAACGTGTTTGAAAACAAACTGGGCGTGCTGACCAACTCGCCTGGCTTTGAATGGCAGATGACCAATCTGAACAACTACGTAAACCTCTATCCCGGCACGGCACAGGCAAAGACATTAGACGGCACAGCCCTCACGTCGTTTGGCGCCGGCAGCGGATTCTTAGGCATACCGGGCGACGTAACTCCGCCTTCACGCTTTGTGCGCGCGGCGTTCTATCAGGCAACGGCTCCGAAAAAACAGACTGCCGAAGAAACCGTGCTGCAGTGTTTCCAGATACTCAACAACTTCGACATACCCGTAGGCATTGAGTTTGCCGACGGCGAGACTCCAGCCGACATTCCAAGCGCAACGCAATGGACATCGGCCACAGACATGAAGAACTTGGCGATATACTACCGCACGATGCACAACAGCGCCATAAGGAAGTTTGACCTGAAGACAATAAAATTCGACAAGGTGAAATATCAGGCCGTACTGCTCGACGCTACAAAGAATCAGCCCATAACGACGGTTAAGGTGAAGTAAGAATATTGAGGAGCAGGAAGTTTTCCACATACATTCGATTTACATCTGCAACATGCAATAACCTGACAAGCGGGCAAAGGTAATAATGTTTTGCCTTTGTCCGCTTATTTTATTCGGCAGGAAGCATGATTCATGCTATAACAAGCATACAGACGAAGCCGGCACTCAACGACTGACTGGCGCAAAGGCTACACACAGCAGCCATGCATATAGAGATGTTCAGCCGTGCCCTCGCCCATCTGAAAATGAAACCTTGCAATACAAACAAAATTACTCTATGGTTTACGGATAAAAAGTGGGCCGTTTACGAGTCGTAAACAGGCCACTAACAGTTTAAAATCAAAACAGCGTGATTATCTTAATAAACAGACGTTAAAACACAGTGCAAATTACCATCTAAAACATAAAACCGATTAAAAGTTACGATTTTCGGGTACTTTTTAACTTACTGTAAATATAATTCCACAAAATCTGATTAAAGTCCGCAAATACTTACATGCTTTTTTACCGGGTATTTATAAAAATCATACTTTTTCATCATATAATTCAAAGAATATAGGACGCGGCTCGGAATTGTCAAAACAAAAAACATCGGTTTTATTTTGACTTTTCACTCGCCTTCCACTATCTTTACATAAGATAGGAGGCGGCTCGGAATTGTCAAAACAAAAAACATCGGTTTTATTTTGACTTTTCACTCGCCTTTCACTATCTTTGCATAAGGCATGAAGGCTACACACTACAGACGGATGCCGCATGACGTAACAAAAATGAAGAGAGAAATGGAAAGACTTTATCCGATAGGCATACAAAACTTTGAAGACCTGAGACGCAACGGGTATATATATGTAGATAAGACGGCACTGATACACCGCCTTGTACGCACAGGCAAATATTATTTTCTCGGCCGCCCGCGACGCTTCGGAAAAAGTCTGATGATTTCTACTCTGGAGGCTTATTTCCAGGGAAAACGCGAACTGTTCAAGGGACTCGACATTGAGAAACTGGAAAAAGAATGGACAGTGAGACCTGTGCTGCACCTAGATCTGAACAGCCGTAACTATAATGGGATAGAATCTCTAAAAGCAATATTAAACCAGCATCTTGAAAAATGGGAAAAGATGTATGGATGTGAGAAACAAAACAGAGCACCTGAAGAGCGTTTTGCATATATAATTGAGCATGCGGCAAAACAGACCGGACAGAACGTGGCAATACTCATAGACGAATATGACAAGCCACTAATACAGGCCATCGGAAACGAAAAACTGCAAAATGAATACCGCAACACGCTTAAAGCATTCTACGGCAACCTGAAATCGTGCGACGGATATATCAAGTTTGCCATTCTTACAGGTGTAACCAGATTCAGCAGGGTAAGCATATTCAGCGACCTGAACAACCTGAACGACATAACAATGGACGACAATTATTCTGCCTTATGCGGAATAACCGAAAAGGAACTGAAGGGCAACTTTGAACCTGACATCAGGCAGCTGGCCGAAAAGATGAACATATCGTTCGACGAAACTTGCAACCGGCTGAAAAAACTTTATGACGGATATCATTTCACCGAAAACGGCGAAGGCATGTACAATCCGTTCAGCCTGCTGAACACATTCTACAGGATGGAACTCGACAACTACTGGTTTGCCACAGGAACCCCTACCCTGCTCGTAAAGATGCTGAAGCAGAACGACTATCGTCTGAGCAATCTTACAGAAGGCGTGCAGGCTTCGTCTTATGAGCTCAACGGAATGGAGAACACTGAAAACAATCCAGTGCCTATGTTCTTCCAGACCGGATATCTGACAATAAAAGACTACGACAAGGAGTTTAAGACATATACACTGGGATTTCCAAACGAGGAAGTTGAACACGGGTTTATCAACTTTCTCATGCCGAGCTATGTCAACATAAACGAACATGAGTCGGCTTTTCAGATAATGAACTTTGTAAAGGAGGTTAGAGCCGGAAAGATTGACGACTTCATGGCGCGCCTGCAAAGCTTCATGGCCGGCACGCCCTACGAACTGGCACGTCAGCAGGAACTTCACTATCAGAACGTGCTCTACATAATGTTCAGCCTGCTGGGCTTTTATACCGAAGCCGAATACCACACGTCGCAGGGAAGAATAGACATGGTGGTAAAAACAAAGGAATATATCTACGTCATGGAGTTTAAGCTTGAAGGCACTGCGGAAGAGGCCATAAAGCAAATCAACGAGAAACAATATGCAGCCCCGTTTGCATCAGACCCGAGAAAGCTGTACAAGATTGGCGTAAACTTCAGCCGCGAGACTAGGAATATAGAAAGGTGGATAGTGGAATAGCACTATCCTCAACAAGCAGGACATACAGCCAATATTGCTGAATGCGCAAACAGTAATATTGCTGTATGTAAACATTTCTTATTATCTTTGATAATTGATTTCCGGCGGTCCGAAAGGTATCGGTCCGGGCATCGGCGTAAACTCAGGCATAATCATCGGACCTTGCTTCTTGTTGTTCTTAAACACAGCCTCATCAAGCACTTCTTTTACCAGCCAACCCACAGGCAGTTCAAGCGTAAACTTTTCGCTGAATTTTATCTTAGGCGTTATTATCGGCGACGTAACCCATCGTCCGGCAAACGAGTCATAATATCGCTCAACACCCACATCCATGCCGAACGTTTCGCCCATTAAGCTCAAGAAACCTCCGTAACCGCTCGAACCCATATAAGGCATGGCTCCCATCGTGTAGTATGACTGCCCGGTATAATAACGGCCAAATATGGTGGCCGAGACGTTTTCGTTGAAGTTATAGGTAACAGAGCCCCTGAAGCCAAACATGGTGTTCATGTTGCGCCACATAGAATAGCGGTCGGCCGAAACGCCTCCGGCAAAGGTGAAGTTGCCGACATTCTGCACCGCGCTGAACGACACGTTCTGGTTAGACATCAGGGCTGGCATGGTGGTGCGCGAACCGGAACCAATAAGATAGCCGTTCTTCCATGAAGTGACGACACCGCTGCGGCTGAAGTCGTAAGCGTAAGGCGATGCAGTAAACTTCGGTTCGGGCATGCCGTAAAGCATTATGCGCTCTATACTGTCAACATGAAACTTTGGTTTGGGAGGCAGAACCGACGACATCATCCTGCTGAATGTGCTATTCGTAAAACGGCTTTCGGGCAAAGGCGCCGAAAACTCAGGCGAATAGGCATCATGCATAAGCTTATCCTGAAATGCTGACGGCACGGAATCAGTAATGTCATTGCCGCCGTCGTTGATTTTAGAACTGCCGAAAGGCTCTTGGGCAAAGACCGGAAAGACGAAGGACAACAGGCATACAAGGGCCATTGTTCTTCTGCGGACAAACTGACTGATATTAAATTCCATACCGCAAAATAATTTAATTACCATGACGGTTGTTCAACTTTTGACAAGCTGCTGCATCCGCAACCGACAGCACAACGTACAGCCCGCAGACAGGGCCAAGGACTTAGCCGAAACAACGTCTAAAATGCCCTATCGCATAAGCCAACGATTCTTATGGAAAACCATTGGTACGACAACTTCCTCGTTAAGGCTGTCGCCGAAACAGAACACAAGGAAGGCTTCGGCTGCATGGACAGACTTTTCTGTCTTTTCAATATGGATTGTGTCGTTGACACAGTTCATTATCCTGACTTCGCGTATGCCGTGATGCTCCTCTTTGACACGTTCAACAAACATCTTAGCATTAGCCTCGAGCTCTTCGCGATAGCCGTCGGGGATGGTGTCGGCAAGATACATGCCGCGAACAAAATATGCATAATTTCCAGCCAGCAACGAGTCGTAATACTCCTTTGCGGCCTTGGCTGCAGCGATATCGTTTTTATGTTCTTCGCTGCACGCAAAGAACATAAAAACGCAAAAAGTGAATATGACGAAAAATATTTTTCTCATTTAATTATATTAGCATCTATAAAACATGGCCAACGCGCCACAAGTTATTTTTGCCTGATAAAGATGTTTATAGGCGAGCCTGTGAGAGTCCAGTTCTCGCGAATCTTGTTCTCGAGGAAACGTCTGTAAGGCTCCTTGATGTATTGCGGCAGATTGGCGTAGAACACGAACGAAGGTATCTGCGTGTTGGGCAACTGCGAGCAATACTTTATCTTGATATACTTGCCCTTTATCGATGGTGGCGGATAAGCCTCAATCAGCGGCAGCATAACCTCGTTGAGCTTGGTGGTTCCGATCTTGGCCTTGCGGTTGAGATAAACCTGCTTGGCTGTTTCGAGCACCTTGAATATGCGCTGCTTTGTAAGTGCCGAGGCAAAGATTATGGGGAAGTCGGTGAACGGAGCCATGCGGTTGCGTATGGCAGTAACGAAGGTGTCGATGACCTTCTGGTCCTTGTTCTCTACCAAATCCCACTTATTCACCACAACCACGAGCGACTTGTTGTTCTTCTGTATAAGCTGGAAGATGTTCATGTCCTGTGCCTCGATGCCTCGTGTAGCGTCGATCATAAGTATGCAGACGTCCGAGTTTTCGATGGCGCGGATAGAACGCATCACGCTGTAGAACTCAAGATCTTCAGTAACCTTGTTCTTACGGCGTATTCCGGCTGTGTCGACCAGGTAGAAATCGAAGCCGAACTTGTCGTAGCGCGTATAGATACTGTCGCGCGTAGTGCCGGCTATCTCGGTTACGATGTTGCGGTCTTCGCCGATAAAGGCGTTGATGATGCTGCTCTTGCCGGCGTTAGGACGGCCGACAACGGCAAAGCGAGGAATGCCGTCTTCGAGCAGTTCGCCGCTGTCGCTCTTGAACTTTGTAAGCATGAGGTCGAGCAGATCGCCCGTGCCGCTGCCCGTGGCGCTGCTTATGCACTGCGGATCGCCAAGTCCGAGCTTATAGAACTCAGCAGCACTATACTGCAGGTCGTTGTTGTCAACCTTATTGACCACCACGATAACCGGCAGCTTTGTACGACGCAGGATGGCAGCCACGTCCTCGTCCCAGTCGGTCAGACCGGTTGTAACGTCAACCAGGAAGAGCACCAGGTCGGCCTCTTCGGTGGCTATAATCACCTGCTTGCGTATTTCTTCTTCAAAGATGTCATCCGACTTTACCACCCATCCTCCGGTGTCGACAACGGAAAACTCCTTTCCGTTCCACTCGCACTTGCCGTACTGACGGTCGCGTGTGGTGCCGGCGGTGTCGCTGACGATAGCACGACGCGACTTTGTGAGTCGGTTAAAAAGCGTAGACTTACCTACATTAGGGCGTCCTACTATTGCTACTAAATTTGCCATTTGTCATTTGTTTTAGAGAGATCAAGCCTGCCGGGATTCATCCTTGATACGCATACCGGACGCTGAGTCCTGCCGCACGACGGCCGAAACGGAGGCCAACACATCTCCCTCTGGTTTATATTTATTATAGCTTCACTCTTTATCTGTTTATTCAAAGCATGCAGAATGCCTTATGTGTGCATGCCGCAAAAGCCCGAAACAGGCATCAGGAATTACTCCGGATTGTAGCCAAAGTTGTCAAGCTCTTTCTTAGAGCTGCGCCAGTCTTTGTCAACCTTGACGAACATCTCGAGGTAGATGCTCTTGCCGAAGAACTTCTCGAGAGTTTTGCGTGCCTCGGTGCTCATCTTCTTCAGAGCCACGCCCTGATGTCCGATGATGATGCCTTTCTGCGAATCGCGCTCAACATATATTACCGCACGTATGTGTATGTGGCGCTCGTCTTCCTTGAACGACTGCACGCTGACCTCAACAGAGTAAGGTATCTCCTTGTCGTAATAGAGCAGAATCTTCTCGCGTATTATCTCGCTCACAAAGAAACGGGCCGGCTTGTCGGTGAGCTGGTCTTTGTCGAAATAAGGCGGCGAGTCGGGCAGCAGCTCCTTAATGCGCTTCAACAGCATGTCGATGCCAAACTTATTCTTGGCCGATATGGGCAGAATCTCAGCCTCGGGCAGCAGCTTATGCCACAGCTCAACCAGGTCGCCGAGCTTCTGCTGGTCGCTCTCGTCAATCTTGTTGATAAGCAGGAGCACCGGAATAGTCATCTTGCGCACCTTCTCGAGGAAGTCCATGTTCTTTTCGGGGTTCTCCACCACGTCGGTTACATAGAGCAGCACGTCGGCATCTTTAAGTGCCGACTCAGAGAAAGCCAGCATCGACTCCTGCAGCTTATAGTTTGGCTTGAGCACTCCCGGGGTGTCGGAGAACACAATCTGCATGTCGTCCGTGTTGACGATGCCCATTATACGGTGGCGCGTGGTCTGCGCCTTGAATGTGGCAATGCTTATGCGCTCGCCTACAAGCTGATTCATCAGCGTCGACTTGCCCACGTTAGGATTACCTACAATGTTTACAAATCCTGCCTTGTGCATCTGTATTTTTATTTTGCTTGAATAAAAGATTATAATCTAAGTCTGCAAATATACGAAAAATTTTCAGCACAACCAACTAAGCAGGTTGCATGTGGCAAGAAATCAAGATAAAAGATGTTAAACTGACACTTGGAACACGCCGCCATACACCAACCGGAGAATGCGTCCGAAGCCTGCATTAATCGCCACATTATCAGGACGTTAAGCAATCCGCATGTCAATATATTCGATAACACAATAAAGTCACGGAAGGCACGTTATAACAACAGTAAATTAAACTAAAAAATATTATTATGGTCAAGAATTTTTTCATCTTTCTTACTGCGGCCATCGGCCTTTGTTCATGCGATTCGCCTGACGCGCATCTTATTGTAACCGAAGCCGACAAAGCAACCAAAGAGCTTAACGAAAAGTATTTCGACATCACTTGTGGCGAATGGTATAACGAGAAGTCTGACAGTTTGATGAAAATTTATGAATACATTAAGCTTGGAAAAGACAGAAAGAACGTACACATAACAAAAATCGTAACAAGAAAGATTGAAGAAATAAACGGCATTAAAACATACAGCAACTGGGAGATTTTCCAGAATGACACAACAACAGGAAATTGGGAACTTTGCTGCACCGACAGAGACAGCGAACTTACACAATGGATTGCTATTGAAATTGCCTATGAAAACGGAGCAATCAGAAGATTCGGCCATTTCTATTATGCCGATGCTAACGAGCTTCACACGGATATCTTCTATTTCGACAAAATGAAGCGAGGAAAAGCAGAGCCGAGCTTCTGACGAAATAAAAAAGACTTCGCAGGCAGATGTCCGGCGAAGTCTTTTGTTTATTTAAACCAACTCAATTTTTTAAGCTACAAGAACCTAAATTAAAATCACATTTCTCATACGATTTCACTGTTTAAGCCATACGGCGAAATTACATTCACGGCATGCACAACGCATCTGACTGCAACACCCTAATGACTTAAACACCGGCACATCACCTGCACTAATCCTTCAGCAAACAACACAATAAAGTAACGGAAGGCACGTTATAACAACAGTAAATTAAACTAAAAAATATTATTATGGTCAAGAATTTTTTCATCTTTCTTATTGTGGCCATCGGCCTTTGTTCATGCGATGGAGCAGAACCACACCTCATCATAACCGAAGCGAACAAAGCAACAAAAGAGCTTAACGAAAAGTATTTCGACATTACTTGTGGCGAATGGTATAACGAGGTGTCTGACAGTACAGGAAAAATTTACGAATATATCTATCTCGGAAAAGACAGAAAGAACGTACATATAACAAAGATTGTGACAAGAGAAATTGTAAAAATCAACGGAAAAGACACCTACACTGATTGGCGAATACTAAAAAACGATACGACCAAAGGAGACTGGAAATTGTACTGCACAGAAGAAAACGGAAATCTGACACCATATATCGAAATAGAAATATACTATGGCAACAACTGCGCAAACGGAAGGATCGGCCACTTTTACCATGCCGACGCAAACGAACTTCATGCAGACGTGTTCTATTTCGACAAAATGAAACGCGGAAAAGCAGAGCCGAGCTTCTGACGAAATAAAAAAGACTTCGCAGGCAGATGTCCGGCGAAGTCTTTTGTTTATTTAAACCAACTCAATTTTTTAAGCTACAAGAACCTAAATTAAAATCACATTTCTCATACGATTTCACTGTTTAAGCCATACGGCGAAATTACATCCACGGCATGCACAACGCATCTGACTGCAACGCCCTAATGACTTAAACACCGGCGCATCGCCCCGCGCTAATCCTTCAGCGAATACGTAACCGTGGTAACCACACGCACCTTCTTTATATAAGGCGTGTTGCTGTCGCGGTCGTCTATAGAGAACTGTCCCTGGTCGGCGGTCATAATCTTGTCGAGTTTGCTGTTGCTGTTTTCGGCAAACTGTGCCGCCGTCTGCTCTGCATTCTTTATAGCCTCCTGCATCATCTTAGGCTTCATCTGCTGGAACGAAACATACTCATAAGACACTCCGCTGCCATATCCGCCGTCGACAACGGCCACGCCCTGCTTAAGCAGTTCGCCCTGACGTGCAATGATGCTTCTTACGAGCTTCACGTTGCGCGACGTAACGGTAACCGTTGACGTTATGTTGTAACGGTAGTTGCGCTTTGCCATGCTGTACTGGTCGGCATTAAGGTCGATCACCACGGGGGCGTTGACGCTGATTTCGCTCTCCTTGATGCCGTTCTGCGTCAGAAAGCTCTTCACCTTGGCCGTGGTAGCGTTTATGCGCGTGTATAGCTCCGGCAGGTTGTCGCCCAGCTCCTTTGTAAGTATCGGCCATGTAACCTTGTCGGCCGCCACCTCCTTCTCGGCAAGTCCCTTCACTGTAACCTTGCGGTCTTTGTTGGTAAAATTGTCGAAACCCGACTTGATGCAGAGGCCCAATATAACGATGCCTGCCGCAATGATTGCTGATTCCCATATTCTGTTCATAGCCTATAAATGTTAAGATTTACGCCATAAATGTACGAAGTTTTTCGACATGTTGCTCTCCTTGGGCCACTTTTTACCTTATGTTAACCTTTCGGACCATACCGGCAACAATATTTACGAAACTTCGGAGTAAAAACATTCAATATGAAAGAATACTGACGGCACGCACGACATCCATGCCCAAGGACAAGCCATGCCCGTGCGCACGCCACTGAATGACGCCGCGCACGGGCATGGCACAAAAAAAGAAACGCACCTGCCATATAAGGGCAGATGCGTCGTCTTTTTATCTGATATTATCTTTCTGTCTATTTTCCGACAAAGTCTGATCCGTCGTAAGCCCACTTGTAGTAAGAAGCTCCGTGAACGAATCCGGCGCCGAATGCCGTCATGATGAGGTTGTCGCCCTTCTTGAGCAGATGCTCGTTCTCCCAGATTGCGAGCGGAATAGTAGCCGCACTGGTGTTACCGAAGTGCTCAATGTTGACCATAACCTGCTCCATGGGCAGCTCAAGACGCTTGGCCACAGCCTCGATGATGCGGATGTTGGCCTGATGAGGAACCACAAAGCGGATGTTGTCCTTGTTGAGGTTGTTGCGCTCTGCTATAAGTGCGCAGTCGTCGCTCATGCTTGTAACGGCATAGCGGAACACTGTGCGTCCCTCCTGATAGAGGTAATGCAGACGGTGGTCGACCGTGAAGTGTGACGGAGGACATACCGAACCGCCGGCCTTAAGATGGAGGAAGGGAAGTCCCTTTCCGTCGGCACGGAAGTAAGAGTCCATCGCACCGATGTTCTGCTCAGTTGTGCCTTCTACGAGAACCGCTGCCGCACCGTCGCCGAAGAGAGGGCATGTGCTGCGGTCTTTATAGTCGACAACTGACGACATCTTGTCGGCTCCGATTACTATTATCCTCTTGTAGCGTCCGCTCTGTATCATCGACGTTGCCACGTCGAACGAATAGAGGAAGCCGCAACAAGCAGCCCAAAAGTCGAAAGCAAACGCGTTTTTCAGTCCCAGCTTGCCTATAACGATAGATGCTGTTGACGGAAAAGCATAATCGGCTGTCGAGGTGGAAACGATGACAGCATCGATGGTATCGGGGTCGACGCCCGTTTTCTTAAGGAGCTGCTTTGCAGCCTTGCGCGCCATGTATGACGTGCCGAGGCCTTCCTCGGTGAGGATGCGGCGCTCCTTGATGCCGACACGCGTCATAATCCACTCATCGTTGGTGTCTACCATTCTTGACAGTTCCTCATTGTTGAGGACATAGTCAGGAACGTAACCGCCGATTCCTGTGATTATTGCGTTTATTTTCTCCATTATTCAGCTGTTTCCTTTACAATAGCGATCTTACCTCTGTAGTAACCGCATGTCGGGCAAACTGTGTGATAAATATGATAAGCGCCGCAGTTAGGGCATACTGCCAGTGTAGGAGCTACAGCCTTGTCATGAGTTCTTCTTTTAAGTGTACGTGTCTTTGACTGTCTTCTTTTAGGATGTGCCATTTTCTTTAATCTTTAATTATTGTTTTTAATTTTTCTAATTCACTCCAACGCGGGTCCACGGGCTTCTCCTCATCGCCATCACTGCTTCGGGCAGCTGAATGCTCTTCGAGAGCTTTTATCATCGCAGGGTTGCATTTTCCAGGTGCATGCACATGCTTAATGGGTATGCTGAGGGCTATGAACTCGTATATAAACCATGAAACGTCGAGCCGGCCTTCGTCGCGCTCTACCGTTATGAGGTCGTCGTCTTCTGAATATTCTTCTCCAAACTTAACCGTCAGCCTGTTGTCAGAGCTTACGGGCTGCTCCATGTCGTCGAGACAGATGTCGCACGGAACATTGACTGTGCCTTCTGAGTGGAAGTTGAGCTCGAAATACTCTGACGTGCGCTGAACTCTCAGCTCCACCTCTACCGCTCCGCTCCTTACCTCAGGACCGTCTACAGCCTCAAAATAAGCATTGTCGAGGTCGTACTTAAAGATGGTTTCGCCCTCCTTAAGACCTTTCAAATCAATTTTAAAAGACTCTAAACTGCACATTTTTTGATGAATAAAATAAATGACTTCATGCGCACGGAATTACAGCAGCACCCCGGGTGCTTCTTCCACACGCATCGCCTTTGGGCTGCAAAGTTACAAATTATTTTTTATTCTTGTATTACAAATGCCGAAAATTTCATGTATTTATAGACTAAAGTGGCATTGTTTCACCATGTTGCAGCATTTATCTGCTGTTTAGGAGCATGTTAAAAGTATTGACAAATGGCACGTGCCGCATAATTATATGCCGCAAATGCCTACTGCCGGTGCGTGCATATGCCTTAAAATATGGCTGCGCAGGCACGGCAGACATATACCAAACGCCTAAACGGCACATAGGCTGCGCGGCACGGCTTACAGCTCACGGCGCACACGGAAGGCACTTAATACGGCTCCGGCATTCATAAATTTCACACCGGGCATGCGCCCGTTTACGGCGTCCCGGCTACCATTTGGCAGGCTGTTTCAGCCGTCCGTGTAACGCATTGTGTATCAATGCGTTGCAAAAGGCCGTCTTTTACGTTCTAAAACATGGTCTTTTACATGCTGAAAGGTGGCCTTTCGCAACGCAAAAGGCCACCTTTTGAAAACCAGCAGGCATCCATCGCCCTGTCTGTTGGCTCTGCACGCCGTTATGAGCCTGTGGCGTGAGGCAACAAAAGTATATCTTAGCGATGCCGGCCGGAACATGCCCGGGCGGCCGATGCATCTTCATCTTATTTCTTGGTGCTTACCACAATGGCGCCGTTCTTGGCCTGTTCGCCAAATTTTTCAACGGCAGACTCGCCTTTAAACACCTCTATGCTATTTATTTTATCTGCGCTTATCTTTTTCAGTTCGGCGGCACTGACGTGCACACCGTCTACGACATAATATACATCATCGCTAAAAGCAATATTGCTGCCGGCGGCTTTCTGGCTTTCGCTGTCAGGTCCGCCGTCCATGCGGAAGTTCACGGGCAAGGTGTAACGCACGTTTACTGCCTCGCCGCGCTGATAGCCCGGCACCCATTTTGGCATGGCGGCAACCACTCTGACAGCCTCGGCGTCGAGCTCCGGACTGATGTTTCTTATTGGCTTGACATCTCTAACGGTGCCGTCCTTGCCTACAACAAACTGCACTATCACCTTGCCTTGTATGCCGGCCTTGGCGGCTTCGGCAGGGTATTTTATGTTATCACGCAAGTATGCCATAAGGGCATTAGTTCCGCCGGGATAGCG
This sequence comes from Prevotella sp. CAG:255, assembly GCF_000431195.1. Classification (NCBI taxonomy): domain Bacteria; kingdom Pseudomonadati; phylum Bacteroidota; class Bacteroidia; order Bacteroidales; family Prevotellaceae; genus Prevotella; species Prevotella sp. CAG:255. Next base: position 47,019 of record NZ_HF986797.1, read on the forward strand.
CGGCTGCTCCTCGACAACGTCGAACACACGGCCGTCATCTTTTGAGTTGCCTGCAGAAACGCCGGCCACACGCCCCCTGAGGCTGTCGGCGGCAGCAGTCTCCGGCGCAGCGGCTTCAGCCGGCATGCCTGCGGCGCCGGCCTCGCCAGTGCTCATGACCAGATGCTCGGCCGTGCCCGGCATGCTTCTAACAACAGAATTTACGAGAGCATTGCTGTCGTGCTCTATCTCCTTACTCAAGCTTTCGGCCTTCGGCGTGGCAAAAGCCACTACGGCAACGGCCGCAACGGGAACGGTAAGCAATATCTTGGCGCGGTTCCACGGGTTAGACTTTTTAATCAGCATCATAGTTATTCGTTTTTTTAGTGAGTTATGATTTAGATTGTTTGCCATACTGAATAGCCGCTCGCCCACGGCCTTGCGTATCAGAAGGAGCTGATATTCGGATGCGTCGGCACCGCTCTGTATCACGGCCTCGTCGGCCTCATACTCATGTATGTTCTGCAGCTCGCGGCGCAGCAGCCATGCGGCGGGATTAAACCACTGGAATATCAGCAGCATGTTGCACAGCATTATGTCGAGCGAGTGGCGGTGCGCTATGTGTGCCTTTTCGTGTATTAGTATTTCGCTGCGGCCGCTTTCATAGTCGCTCCTGCTTATCACGATGTTGTTAAACCAGCTGAACGGCGCCACGTCATCATCAATCACTACTATCTTTATGCCGTCGGCGGTTGTAACAGAGTATTTTCCCGAGATAAGCCTATGCAGCCTTACGAGCGAGCATATCTCGCCTACAAGGAACAAGGCCACACCTATTATATATATGGCGAAGAGCACCTGTATGAGCGTCGGGCCCGAGGGCGCAGGGCCGTCGTCTACAACGCCCATGGCCAACAGCTGCTCTATCTGCACCATTCCGTCGTAAGCCACGGTTGGCTCGTCCACAGATATGTTCACAAACGGCAGCACGAGCGACAGCAGCATGAGCAGCAACAGCGTGGCGCGGTTGAACGCATGAAACGTGTCGCGGCTGAGCAGCAGTTTGTAAAACAGGTAGAAAGCCGCCAGGCATATCGCCACCTTTATCGAATATATGAAAAACATTCCCATGGCATTATCGTTTTTTATCCGTATTTTTATCCTCAAACCGGTCTCAGCGCACGGCCGAAACTTCCTTTATAGCCTCAAGCATGTCGTGGCGTTTCTGGCCGTTGGTTCCTATGACCAGCTTGCGCACCACTCCGTCCTTGTCTATCAGCACCGTCGTAGGCGTCTGCTGCACCATGAACATCTCCCAAAGTGTCCTGTCGCCGGCTACTTGCGTGAACCTGAAGTTCTGCCGTTCTACGATGTCTTTTATTTCTTCAAACGAATTATACGTAACGGCAAGGAAGTTTACATCAGGACATACGTCTTTCCATTTGCTTATCTCAGGCATCTCCCTTATGCACGGGCCGCAGCCTGTGTACCAGAAGTTGAGCACCAGCGCGCGGCCTCTGGTTGATGCGTTGTCCCACACACGACCGTCGACATCCTTCACGCTGAACTGCCCTATCGTGTCGCCTTCGGCAATTCTGGTCTTCTTCGGCACATTGTAAACCATCTTCATTGCCATAGATTCTCTTACCTGTGCCTGCTCAATCCAGTAGTCGGCGTTGGGCACATCTTCCTTCTTCACGGCATAGCGCTTAGATTCGTCACTTAGCTTGACGCCCTTTATCGCCATGATTTTGTTGCCGTCCTGGTCCGACAGGATTATTACACCAACCTGTTTTCCGTCAACATCCGACGGCATTTCGTTAAAGAAGCAGCCGTCTATGAGAAGTTTCGGCAGTTTTCCGTCGGCAAAAGAGGTTGCAGAAATACACAGGGCGAGCAACAATGTCAGCAGCAGTTTCTTCATTTTTTGTTCTCCTCAACCTTTTTTATGAGGTCTTTCAGCTCGTCGAGCGATATTTTCTCTTCGCTCACAAGTGTAGACACCACTCCAAGATACGACTTGCCGAAGAACTTGTTGACAACGTTATTAAGCGAACCGCGCTTGTAGCCTTCGCGCGATATCTTCGGGAAATAGGCGTATGTGCGTGTCTTCAGGTTGCGGTGCGACAGGAAGCCTTTGTCTTCCAGTATATGCACAAGTGTTGAAAGCGTGTTTACATGCGGCTTCGGATCGTCATACAAAGCCTGCAGCTCGCGTATCTGCATCTCGCCCTTGTCCCAATAGTGGTTCATTATCTCTTCTTCTTTGTTTGTCAATGATTTCATAGCTATTTGTTTTTTGTTTACCGCAAAGTAACTAAATAGATTAGTTATACGCAAAAATATGCGTGTTAATAAAATTAAAACGGACGCACTTTTAACTAAACAGCTTAGTTTATTAACAAAGTAAACGGTCTATTTAACTAAACAGAATAGTTTAAACATGCGTTCCGCCCAATCCTTTTTTTTCAGCTGAATCATGCTGCATGCTCAATGCCGATGCGCAGCCTGTGGCATCATTTTAATGCGCGCGCAAACAATATTATTATTTTTAAGGCGTTATAAAACTGTATGCAGTGGACAGACCGAATAAGACAGGTGAAGATAATACTCGTGCTGGCGGCCATAATTATTGCCGTTGCTTCTCTTATTGTGTCCAATAATCTTGTAAAGAAGCTTGCCGACGAAGAACACAACAAGATGGAGGTATGGGCTGAAGCCATGCGCTCGCTTAACAAGGCAGACGAAAACACTGATCTTAATCTTGTCCTTAAGGTCATAAACGAAAACAACACCATACCGGTAATTGTTACCGACTCGAAACGCAACGTGCAGATTTACCGCAACGTCAACCTTAAAGGCGTAAACTATGAGGACAGCCTGAAAAATGCCGGAAGCATAAGCGAAAAATTGCTTAACGAAGGAAAATTCATCAGGATTTATCTCGACGACAGCCTTAAGAATGATTATATCAACGTGTGCTACGACGATTCTGTCATCCTGAAACGCCTGTCTACGTATCCTTACATCCAGCTTGGAGTTGTCATGCTGTTTGTAGTTGTTGCGATATTCGCACTGCTTACATCCAAAAAGGCAGAGCAAAACAAGGTGTGGGTAGGTCTGTCCAAGGAAACAGCCCACCAGCTCGGCACGCCTATTTCGAGCCTTATGGCATGGACAGAGATATTAAAGGAGAATTATCCTGACGACGAGCTGATACCCGAAATGGATAAAGACGTCAAGAGACTTGAACTTATAGCCGAGCGTTTCTCAAAGATTGGTTCACTGCCTGAGCCTGTTCCTTCAAGCCTTATGGACGTCATGACTCATGTAATCGACTACATGGACCGGCGTACTTCGTCAAAGGTAACCTTCATAAAAGAGTTTCCCGAAAACGACATAACAGTAAGAATAAACAGTTCGCTCTTCGAATGGGTAATCGAAAATTTGTGTAAAAACGCTGTAGATGCAATGGAAGGATGCGGCACAATAACGCTTCATGTCGAGGAAACGGCATCGAGAGTAATCATTGAAGTTACTGACACAGGCAAAGGTATAAAGAAAAAGAACATAAGAAATGTTTTCAAACCTGGCTTTACAACTAAAAAACGCGGCTGGGGCCTGGGACTGTCGTTGGCAAAACGAATCGTTGAGGAATATCATAAAGGCCGCATATTCGTGAAAAACTCGGAAATAGGCAAAGGCACAACATTCAGAATTGAACTGACAAAGCGTGCATGAGAGCGTTTTTAGAGCAATTTCGGTAAGGAACAATAGTTCCGTTCCACATATCCCGTTTCGATGCACAATTAGCCGGCGAAAATAAAAGTCTATTCTCATTATGTTCAAGTTTGCCTTTCATCAGACAACTTCTGTCTTTTCAGGCGTTCATTCAACAGATGGCAAATATCATCTCAATTCATTCTAAGATTAGCCGGCGAAAATAAAAGTCTATTCTCATTATGTTCAAGTTTGCCTTTCATCAGACATCTTCTGTCCGTTCAGGCGTTCATTCTACAGGTGGCAAATACCATCTCTATTCATTCTAAGGTTAGAGACATAAATAGTTTCCATAGCTCCTGTTACATAGAAATTAAATGCCATCAACTTTTTGACTATACCTGAAGTGGTTCTAGATTTCATTTTCTTCAAAAAAATGGGTCCTTGTAGTCAATGGCTATTTGCATGGTACTATTTATTTTAATTAATCTGAAACATTTTACATCTGCAAAATATATTGTATTATATGCTGCCGTAAATTGCACGTATTGCTCCACACTGTCATCATAGATAATTAAATATGGTATGCGTTTTATGGTATTATAAAGAGTGGTGACACCCAAGAACAATCCACCACCTCCCCAAAATATCACACTAAGCCAGCACACTATAAATTTAATCACAAACCTGCAAGATTCATCCTCGTCAATTATCATATATACTCCACCTACAACAAAAAGCATGCAGCATAGAAACAACAACAGATTTTTCCTGCAACTTTGGTATATTTTAATTTCAGTTTCCATAATTTATCTGATATTTCATTCGAAATAACGGACTCCATTACTTATCATTCCCATCCGTCCCATAAGTCACATTAGCCTTATTAGTCTCATAAGTCCCATACGCCATGTGGCCAAACAAAAAAAGAGTCCCCGACATCATAACTGACGTCAGG